>NZ_JALLIZ010000030.1:0-49676 GCF_023242345.1 Pseudomonas sp. MWU12-2037
GCCGTCGGCGCCTTTCAAACCTTCGAGTTTGCCCTCGACCACCAGCACTTTCAGGTTGCCCGTGGACAGGTCCTGCTGCGGCAGGTAGGCGCGGCTGGTGACCAGGCCTTTCTCGATGTAGCGATCGGTGATGACCTTGAGCAACTCATTGAGCTGCGGCACGCCCAGGCACTGGCCAATGTAAGGCTTGAGCAGGCGTTCGCGCTCGCCCGCGGACAGGGCGTCGGCACCTTGCAGGTCAACGCTTTTGATCGGGAAACAGCGAGTATCGGCCGGGGCCGTTGGTGCTACCGGAGCCGCCGCTTTACCGGGCAGTTCCTTGAGTTCTTCGAGACGGCGCCGCTGCTCTTCCAGCAGACGGTCCTGGCGATCACGGATCAGGTCGGTGTCACCCGGAGTGGGTGCCGCATGGGCTGCGCCGAAAGTGCCCAGACAAAATACAGCGGACAGCAGACCACGCCTCGTCCTGAGCGCCAAACCCCACATCACAGATCCCTCTAAATGGCCTTATGCCATCAACGGGGCGCGATCATAGGGTGGCCATTTAATGGCGTCAATTAAATGTATCAAATCATTTCTATTTAGACACAAACAATCAGACCTTGGTGGTCGAGGCCCCAACTGGGTTGCATGTTCATGACCGGGCCTCCCGTAGAGAGCCCCCCCTCCCAACCCAACCCATTGGTAAAGCCCCACAAACACAAACCCCGCCTTTTCAGCGGGGTTCGTTGTTTTCAACCGGTTACCACATCAGATCGTCAGGAATCTGGTAGGCCGCGTACGGATCATCCTCGTCCGGCACCTGGGCTTCGCTCAGGATGTTGAGCTGGACGATACGCTCAGGGGCCCGCTCCTGGATCTTCAGCGCCGCTTCACGGGGGATCACCTCGTAACCGCCACCGTGATGGACGATCGCCAGGGAGCCGTTGCTCAGCTTGTTGCGCATCAAGGTGTTGACCGACAGGCGCTTGACCTTCTTGTCGTCGACGAAGTTGTAGTAGTCCTCGGTGGTCAGCTTGGGCAGGCGCGAGGTTTCGATCAATTGCTTGACCTGGGCCGCGCGGGCCTTGGCCTCGACCTTTTCCTGCTGCTGGCGGTTCAGCTCCTGGTCGCGCTTGACCTTCTCGGCCTGCGCTTCCTGGGCCAGGCGCGCCTGGGTGTCGTCAGCCTCGATCTGGCCCTTGTGGACCAGGCGCTGCTGCTTCTGTTTCTCTTTGCCGACCTGTTTGGCCTGCTTCTGGTTGACCAGTCCTGCTTTGAGCAACTGGTCGCGAAGGGAAAGACTCATGGTGCTTACTCACTTGGGCAACGGCTCAGCCGCAGCTGGGCCTATTCTTTTCCTGACGTTTGGCTTCGCCCCACAAGGCGTCCAACTCTTCGAGGGTGCAATCTTCCATGGGACGGTGGGTGTCGCGCAATGCCTGTTCGATAAAACGGAAACGTCTGTCGAATTTGCCATTGGCGCCCCGCAAGGCATTTTCCGGGTCGACCTTGAGGTGCCGGGCCAGGTTGACCACCGCAAACAGCAGGTCGCCGACTTCATCGGTGATCGCCGCCGGGTCGTTGTCGGCCATGGCTTCGAGCACTTCGTCGAGCTCTTCGCGAATCTTGTCCACCACCGGCAAGGCGTCCGACCAGTCGAAACCGACCGTGGCCGCGCGCTTCTGCAATTTCGCCGCCCGGGACAGCGCCGGCAAGGCAGCCGGGACATCGTCGAGCAGGGACAGTTGCTCGGGCGCGCGGTGGTTCTCCGCACGCTCCTGGGCCTTGATCTCGTCCCAGCGCAACTTGACCTGCTCCTCGCTCAAGCGCGGCAGGTCCACGGGTGCGTAGAGATCACCGGTGGGAAAGACGTGGGGGTGACGACGGATCAGCTTGCGGGTGATGCTGTCGACCACGCCGTCGAATTCGAAACGCCCTTCTTCCCGCGCCAGCTGGCTGTAATAGACCACCTGGAACAGCAAATCGCCCAGTTCACCCTGCAAGTGCTCGAAGTCGCTGCGCTCGATGGCGTCGGCGACTTCGTAGGCCTCTTCCAGGGTGTAGGGGACAATCGTCGCGTAGGTCTGCTTGATATCCCAGGGGCAGCCGTATTGCGGGTCGCGCAGACGGGCCATAAGGTGGAGCAGGTCTTGAAGGCTGTACATCAGTGATCTCGTTCGGTTCTGTCACGACCTGGGAAACACCGCGAACTTGTAGGAGCGGCCGGTCGACGCTCGATTGCCCGCGAAGCTTTTGGCGCCCTCAAGGACGCCTTCGCGGGCAAGCCCTGCTCCTACAGTTTTGCAGCGCATTCAAGGCCGCGGATGATCAAGGGGTGCGGTTACGCCGGGTTTCGATAATGTTCGGCAACTGGGAAATCCGCCCCAGCAACCGTCCCAATGCATCCAACCCCGGGATCTCGATGGTCAGGGACATCAACGCGGTGTTGTCTTCCTTGTTCGAGCGGGTATTGACCGCCAGGACGTTGATCCGCTCGTTGAGCAGCACCTGGGACACGTCACGCAGCAGGCCGGAACGGTCGTAGGCGCGGATGATGATATCCACCGGATACGTCAGCACCGGCACCGGCCCCCAGCTGACCTGGATGATCCGCTCCGGCTCGCGCCCAGCGAGTTGCAGCACCGCGGCACAGTCCTGGCGGTGAATGCTCACGCCACGGCCCTGGGTGATATAGCCGACGATGGCATCCCCCGGCAGCGGTTGGCAGCAGCCGGCCATCTGGGTCATCAGGTTGCCGACGCCCTGGATCTGGATATCGCCACGCTTGCCCGGCTTGTAGCCGGTGGCCTTGCGCGGAATCAGTTCCAGCTGTTCGTTGCCGCGCTCCGGCTCCACCAGTTGCTGGGCGGCATTGACCAGTTGCGCCAGGCGAAGATCACCCGCGCCGAGGGCGGCGAACATGTCCTCGGCGGTTTTCATGTTGGCCTTGTCGGCCAGCTTGTCGAAATCCACCTGTGGCAGGCCAAGGCGTGCCAACTCGCGTTCGAGCAGGGTCTTGCCGGCCGCGACGTTCTGGTCGCGGGCCTGCAACTTGAACCAGTGGACGATCTTCGCCCGTGCCCGGGACGTGGTGATGTAGCCCAGGTTCGGGTTCAGCCAGTCACGGCTCGGCGTACCGTGCTTGCTGGTGATGATCTCCACCTGCTCGCCGGTCTGCAGGCTGTAGTTGAGCGGCACGATCCGCCCGTTGATCTTCGCGCCCCGGCAGTTGTGGCCGATCTCGGTGTGCACCCGGTAGGCGAAGTCCAGCGGTGTCGCGCCCTTGGGCAAGTCGATGGCATGGCCGTCAGGGGTGAAGATATAGACCCGGTCCGGCTCGATATCGACCCGCAACTGCTCGGCCAACCCACCGATATCCCCCAGCTCTTCGTGCCACTCGAGGACCTGACGCAGCCAGGAGATTTTCTCTTCGTAGTGATTGGAGCCGGATTTGACGTCGGTGCCTTTGTACTTCCAGTGCGCGCAGACCCCCAGCTCAGCCTCTTCGTGCATGGCATGGGTGCGGATCTGCACTTCCAGGACCTTGCCTTCCGGACCGATCACCGCCGTGTGCAACGAGCGGTAGCCGTTCTCTTTCGGGTTGGCGATGTAGTCGTCGAACTCTTTCGGGATATGTCGCCACAAGGTGTGGACGATGCCGAGCGCGGTGTAGCAGTCGCGCATTTCCGGCACCAGCACACGGACCGCGCGCACGTCATAGATCTGGCTGAATTCCAGGCCCTTGCGCTGCATTTTGCGCCAGATCGAATAGATGTGCTTGGCCCGGCCGCTGATATCGGCCTTGACCCCGGTGGCCAGCAATTCGTTTTCCAGCTGGTTCATCACCTCGCTGATAAAACGCTCACGGTCCAGCCGCCGCTCGTGCAGCAACTTGGCGATCTGCTTGTACTGGTCGGGCTCCAGGTAACGGAACGACAGGTCTTCCAGTTCCCACTTGATATGGCCGATGCCCAGGCGGTGGGCCAGGGGCGCGTAGATATCGAAGACTTCGCGGGCGACACGGTTGCGCTTCTCGTCGTCGGCGGTCTTCACCGCACGGATCGCGCAGGTGCGCTCGGCCAGCTTGATCAAGGCCACGCGGACATCGTCGACCATGGCGACCAGCATCTTGCGCAGGTTTTCCACCTGGGTCTGGCTGCCCAGTACCTGGGACTGGCGTGGACTGAGGCTGGCACTGATGGCGGCCATGCGCAGCACGCCGTCGATCAGCTTGGCCACCACCGGGCCGAATTTCTGGCTGACCGCGGTCAGGGGAATCTGCCCCTCGCGCACGCAGCGATACAGCACCGCCGCCACCAGCGAATCCTGGTCCAGCTTGAGGTCGGCGAGGATCTCGGCGATCTCCAGGCCAGTGCTGAAACTGGAACCGCCTTCGGGCCAGAGGTTCTGCGCCGCGTTGGTCTGTTGTTCGGCAAGCCGTGCGTATTCGCAGGCTTGTTTCAAGGCCTCACGGTCCAACGCCAGATCGACGCTCACCGTATGATCGAGCCATGCCTCGAGATTGATACTGCCGTCGGTGTTGATCGGCTGGTGTGCTCTCACCTGTACCATCTTGCTTACCTTCCCTACGACGCAGATTCTATGCGTCAAAATCGCTGACCTGTTGTAGCCCCCGCAGTCTGGCTGGGCTGGCAGAATACGGCGGCAGTCAGTCGGACCAGACGAGCATCCTAGCTCGCTTCAAATAACGCCATGGCCTCGACATGCGCGGTCTGCGGAAACATGTCGAGGATCCCGGCACGTTTTAACCGGTAGCCCTGCTTGATCAATTCAACCGTGTCCCGCGCCAGCGTCGCCGGATTGCAGGACACGTACACCAACCGTTCGGCCCCCAGGGCGGCGAGCTTGCCCACCACCTCGAACGCACCGTCACGGGGTGGGTCCAAGAGTACCGCAGAAAAGCCGTCTTTGGCCCAACCGGCATCACTCAAAGGCTGGGACAAATCGGCCTGAAAAAAATGCGCGTTATGCAGATTATTGCTCAAGGCATTGGCGGCGGCCCGTTCGACCATGGTCGCCACGCCTTCCACCGCCACCACTTCGCGCACCTGACGAGCCAGGGGCAACGCAAAGTTGCCGAGCCCGCAGAACAGATCCAGGACCCGCTCATCGGCTGCCGGCTTCAACCAGTCCAGCGCCTGGGCGACCATGGCCTCGTTGACCCCGGCATTGACCTGGACGAAATCCCCCGGCCGATACGCCAACTCCAGGTCCCAGGTCTCCAGGCGATAGCCCAGGGACAACGACGGGTCCACCGGCTGCGGGCCGTCTTCGCCATGCAACCAGAGTTGCGCATCATGGGTGACACAGAAATCCTGAAGGACTTGCAGGTCCTGCTCCGACAACGGCGCCATATGCCGCAACAACACCGCCACCGCCGAACCGCTGAACAATTCCACATGGCCGAGGGCCTGGGGTTTGCTCAAGCGCCGCAGCATAGCTGGTAATTCGCGCATCAGCGGTTGCAAGGCCTGTACCAGCACCGGGCAGTCATCGATGGCGACGATATCCTGGCTGGAGGCGGCGCGAAAACCGACTTCAAGGGTCTTGCCCTTGGCGTCCCAACGCACGGCCACACGGGCCCGTCGCCGATAGCCGAATTCCGGACCGGTCAGGGGCGCCGCCCACTCCAGGGGTTCGACGCCCGCGACACGGGACAGTTGCTCGGCGAGCATGCCCTGTTTCAGGGCGAGTTGGTCGTCGTGGGGCATATGCTGCACGCTGCAACCGCCGCAACGGCCGGCATGGGCGCAGGGCGCAGGGCGACGCCGATCACTGGCGAGGAACACCCGTTCGGTGCGTGCCTCGACCACCTTGCCATGGGCAGCCAGCACCCGCGCTTCGACTTCTTCACCGGCGAGGGCACCGGCGACGAACCAGGTGCGGCCTTCAATAAAGGCAATGCCCCGGCCGTCGTTGGACAGCCGCTCGATGGTCAGGCGCTGCTTCTTGCCCGTCGGCACTTGTGGTGCCCGGCTACCGCCAGTGGGCTGGAAGCGCAGGCCGCGTTCATGCTTGGCCATCAGTTGAGCGCGTCGTAGATGCCGGTCGACAGGTAGCGGTCGCCTCGGTCACAGATGATTGCCACCATCACCGCGTTCTCGACTTCGCGGGACAGGCGCAACATCGCCGCCACCGCACCGCCCGAAGACACACCACAGAAGATCCCTTCTTCACGGGCGAGACGACGCATCACGTCCTCCGCCTCTTCCTGGCCCATGTCGACGATACGGTCGACACGGTCGGCCTGGAAAATCTTCGGCAGGTACTCATGGGGCCAGCGGCGGATGCCCGGAATCGAGGCGCCTTCCATCGGTTGCAGACCGACGATCTGCACCTCGGGGTTCTGCTCTTTCAGGTAGCGCGACACGCCCATGATGGTCCCGGTGGTGCCCATGGAACTGATGAAATGGGTGATGGTGCCCTGGGTCTGGCGCCAGATTTCCGGGCCGGTGCTGGTGTAGTGGGCCTCGGGGTTGTCGCCATTGGCGAACTGGTCGAGCACCTTGCCACGGCCTTCGACCTGCATGCGCTCGGCCAGGTCACGGGCCCCCTCCATGCCTTCCTCGCGGGTCACCAGGATCAGCTCGGCGCCATAGGCGGTCATCGCCGCCTTGCGTTCGGCGGTGGAGTTGTCCGGCATGATCAGGATCATCTTGTAACCCTTGATCGCGGCGGCCATGGCCAGGGCGATCCCGGTGTTGCCCGAGGTGGCTTCGATCAGGGTGTCGCCGGCCTGGATCTGCCCACGCAATTCGGCGCGGGTGATCATCGACAGTGCCGGACGATCCTTGACGGAGCCCGCTGGGTTGTTCCCTTCAAGCTTGAGCAGCAGGGTATTGCTGGTGGCGCCGGGCAGGCGCTGCAAGCGGACCAGGGGCGTGTTGCCGACGCAATCGGCGATGGTAGGGTACTGCAAGGTCATGGCGTATTCGCAATCCAGACTGCGGGGGCTGACATCATACCGACAAACGTCGACGCTCCATATCACGCAAAGTATTGTGCTTATGGCTTATAGGTATAAGCCATAAGCAGCCTGTCACCTTCGATTGCCAGAATACCCGGAGAACCATCGGCCACGGACTGTTCCCCGAAGACGCGCGGCCAGTGAGGTTCAGGAGAACTTTGCGAGATTTACCCCGCCGCAAATGGCTACACTGCGCAGGTGGAGCGGGCGCAGGATGCGCGCGCCGATAATCGAAGATGGGCGTATCTGCCGGACGCTGTATCTGACGGAGACTGTTGCGTGCTTAAAAACCTGGGCATCAAAGGCCGCGTACTGCTGCTCACCCTGCTGCCAACCACGCTGATGGCGTTGGTGCTGGGCGGCTATTTCACCTGGCTGCAACAGTCGGACCTGCAGACCCAACTGCTGCAACGCGGCGAGATGATCGCCGAACAGCTCGCGCCGCTGGTCGCGCCGGCCCTGGGCCATAACGATGTCGACCTGCTGGAGCGCATCGCCACCCAGTCCCTGGAACAGGCCGACGTGCGCGCCGTGTCCTTTCTCGGCGCCAACCGCGAGCAACTGGCCCATGCCGGCCCGAGCATGCTCAACCAGCCGCCCATCGGTAACAGCAGCCACCTGCTGCAACGCACCGGCAACGATGCCACCCGCTATCTATTGCCGGTCTTCGGCCGCCACCGCAATATTTCCGGCGACGTGATCCCGGAGGAAGCGGATCGCCTGCTGGGCTGGGTCGAGCTGGAACTGTCCCATAACAATATGTTGCTGCGCGGCTATCGCAGCCTGTTCGCCAGCCTGTTGCTGATTGCCACCGGCCTGCTCGGCACCGCCTTGCTGGCCCTGCGCATGAGCCGCACGATCAACGCGCCGCTCGGCAAGATCAAGCAAGCCGTGGCCCAGCTCAAGGAAGGCAATCTGGAAACCCGCCTGCCGCCACTTGGCAGCCAGGAGCTGGATCAATTGGCCTCGGGCATCAACCGCATGGCCGAGACCCTGCAGAATGCCCAGGAAGAATTGCAGCACAGCATCGACCAGGCCACCGAAGACGTACGGCAGAACCTGGAAACCATCGAGATCCAGAACATCGAGCTGGACCTGGCGCGCAAGGAGGCCCTGGAGGCCAGCCGGATCAAGTCCGAATTCCTCGCCAATATGAGCCACGAGATCCGCACCCCGCTCAATGGCATCCTCGGCTTCACCCACCTGTTGCAGAAAAGCGAACTGACCCCGCGCCAGCTCGACTACCTGGGCACCATCGAGAAGTCCGCCGACAGCCTGTTGGGGATCATCAACGAAATTCTCGACTTCTCGAAGATCGAGGCCGGCAAGCTGGTGCTCGACAGCATTCCGTTCAATCTGCGCGACCTGCTCCAGGACACCCTGACCATCCTCGCCCCGGCGGCCCATGCCAAGCAGCTGGAACTGGTCAGCCTGGTCTATCGCGATACCCCGCTGTCGCTGATCGGCGACCCGCTACGGCTCAAGCAGATCCTCACCAACCTGGTGAGCAACGCGATCAAGTTCACCCGCGAAGGCACCATCGTCGCCCGGGCCATGCTCGAGGAAGAACACGAAGACAGCGTGCAGTTGCGCATCAGCGTGCAGGACACCGGTATCGGTTTGTCGAGCCAGGATGTCCGGGCGCTGTTCCAGGCCTTCAGCCAGGCCGACAACTCGCTGTCGCGGCAACCCGGCGGCACCGGCCTGGGCCTGGTGATCTCCAAGCGCCTGATCGAACAGATGGGCGGCGAGATCGGCGTCGACAGCACCCCGGGCGAAGGCTCGGAATTCTGGATCAGCCTGAGCCTGCCCAAGACCCGCGACGATATCGAAGACCTGCCCGCCGCACCGTTGCTCGGGCGCCGCGTGGCGGTGCTGGAAAATCACGAGTTGTCACGTCAGGCTCTCCAGCACCAGCTGGAGGATTGCGGCCTGGAAGTGACCCCGTTCAACAGCCTGCAAAACCTCGCCAATGGGGTGACCGGGGCGCACCAGACCGACCAGGCCATCGACCTCGCGGTCCTCGGCGTCACCGCCCAGGAAATGCCGCCGGAACGCCTGAGCCAGCATATCTGGGACCTCGAACACCTCGGCTGCAAAGTGCTGGTGCTGTGCCCGACCACCGAGCAGACGCTGTTCCAGCTCTGCGTGCCCAACCCCCACGGCCAGCTCCAGGCCAAGCCGGCCTGTACGCGCAAACTGCGTCGGGCCCTGGCGGAACTGATCACCCCGCGCCCGGCACGCCTGGAGCCCGTCGAGCCCCTCGGCAGCCGGGCACCGCGAGTGCTTTGCGTCGACGACAACCCGGCCAACCTGCTGCTGGTGCAGACCCTGCTCGAAGACATGGGCGCCTGGGTGCTGGCGGTGGACAGCGGTTACGCGGCCATCGACGCCGTGCAACGCGAAGCCTTCGACCTGGTGTTGATGGATGTGCAGATGCCGGGCATGGATGGCCGGCAAAGCACCGAGGCGATTCGCCAATGGGAGCATGAGCGGCAAAGCACTCCGCTGCCCATCGTCGCCCTCACCGCCCACGCCATGGCCAACGAAAAACGCGCCCTGCTGCAAAGCGGCATGGACGACTACCTGACCAAGCCCATCAGCGAGCGGCAACTGGCCCAGGTGGTGCTCAAATGGACCGGCCTGGCCCTGCGCAACCAGGGGCCGGAACGGGCCGGCGAACAGGGCCGCGTCGGCAGCGAGCTGCTGGTGCTCGACCCGGACGAAGGCCTGCGCCTGGCCGCCGGCAAGCCCGATCTCGCCGCCGATATGCTGGCGATGCTGCTGGCCTCCCTGGAAGCCGACCGCGAAGCGATTCGCCAGGCCCGCAACGCCAACGACCACAACGCCCTGATCGAACGGGTGCACCGCCTCCACGGCGCCACCCGCTACTGTGGCGTGCCGCAATTGCGCGCGGCCTGCCAGCGCAGCGAAACCCTGCTCAAGCAAGACGCGCCCAATGCCCGCCAAGCCTTGGACGAACTGGACGTCGCCATCGCTCGCCTCGCCGCCGAGGCCCGTGTCAGTGCCTGATCCATGGCAAGGGCCGGGCACGGCCCGCGTACCATGATCGTCAGCGCCCCCCCGTCACCGGATCGAAGGTCATACACCCCTGCCATTTGCGCGGCGTCTGCGTGCTAGCATACCGGCCATAATTTGGAGGACCCATGGTCGAACACGATTTCCGCTACAGCCTGATGAACCCGCAGCACACCCTGACCGAATGCCGCGCCCTGGTGCCGGGACGCTATCAGGTCACCGGCAACGGTGGCTCGATCCGCGCCGACGATGTCCTGCTGGTGACCCTCAAGGGCAGCAAGGACCTGTCCATGCGCCTGACCGTGGACACCGTTCGCCATCTGATCAATCCGCCCGGCCAATGGGTCGCGGTCGCCAAGGGGCCGGTCTTCGGCGAACTGGCGATCCACCAGTGGCAGGTCAACTGCGACAGTTGCGCCAAGGAACTGAACTTCGAATTCGCGGTGGACGCCAAGCTCGGCACCCCCGCGCAAAAACCAGCCGCCACGGCGCGTATCGCCGAGCTGGGCTGGAAGACACAGGGCGAGAAACATCTGTGCCCGAGATGCCAGGAGGCAAAGTAATGAAACGTGTGGTGATTCTGGGAATGTTGGGCGCCGGCCTGTACGGCTGCGCCGGCGAACAGGTGCACTTGCAGCAGGATCACAGCTACGTGCTGGAGTGGATCGGCGAACGTCCGTTGATCGACAACAGCCATCTGACCGTCACCCTCGGCGACGATGGCCGGGCCTATGGCACCGGCGGCTGCAACCACTGGTTCGCGCCCTACACCCTGGAGGGCGGGAACCTGAGCTTCGGCAAAGTCGGCAGCACTCGCAAACTCTGCGCACCGGCGTTGATGGAGCAGGAAAAACGCTTCCTCCAGGCGCTGGAGAATGTCCAGCGCTGGGATATCTCGCCCATCGAGCAGGTGCGTTTCTGGCCGCAGGAAGGCCAGCCGCTGCGGCTGTGGTCGGAAGAAGGCTGAAGCTCAGCCGCGCAAGGCCTTGAGCTTGGCCAATACGCCTGCCGCGGTCTGCTCGCCCATCAACTGCTCGCGAACCTTGCCCTTGTCATCGATGATGTAGGTCACCGGCAAGGCTTCGCTGCGTGGCAGGTCGAAGAAGTCCGCCGGATCCTGGGCCAGCACCGTGAAACGGATGCCCAGGGTTTCGCCGGCCTTGCGCAGGTCTTCGCCCTGCAAACCGTCGAAGTTCACCCCGAACACTTCGGTCGCCTGGCCCTTGAGCTGCTCGGACAACTTGTTCAGCTCGGGGATTTCAGTGCGGCACGGGCCACACCATTCAGCCCAGTAGTTGACCACCTTCCACTGTTTGTCCAGGCGCTCGGACGCGACCTTCTGGCCGTTCTGGTCGACGCCGTAATCGTTGCCGCAACCGCTCAGCAGCAACGCCCCCATCATCGCCAATGCGGCGGCCAATCGCCTTGCCATGTGCACAATCCCCCATCAAATACGTTATCGACTGCGACCCTTTACCTCACAAGGTTCAGGAGCGCTCGCCAGGCAGGTAGAATACCCGCCACCTTACGCAAGATGCGACCCGCACATGACCGATCTGACGCTTTATCACAACCCGCGCTGCTCGAAATCCCGCGGTGCGCTGGAACTGCTCCAGGGCCGTGGCCTCACGCCCACCGTCGTGCACTACCTGGAAACCCCGCTGGACGCCGCGCAGCTCAAGGCGTTGCTGGGCAAGCTCGGCATCGGCGCGCGGCAATTGCTGCGCACCGGCGAGGATGAGTACAAGCAGTTGAGCCTGGCCGACAGCCAGCTCAGCGAAGAACAACTGATCGCCGCCATCGCCGCACACCCCAAGCTGATGGAGCGGCCGATCCTGGTGGTCGGTGACAAGACGGTCATCGGTCGTCCACCGGAGAATGTGCTGGAGATCCTGCCGTGAGTGCACCTTACGTTCTGGTGTTGTTCTACAGCCGTAACGGTTCCACCCGCGAAATGGCCCGGCAGATTGCCCGCGGCGTCGAGCAGGCCGGACTGGAAGCGCGCCTGCGCACCGTACCGGCGATTTCCAGCCAGTGCGAAGCCGTGGCGCCGGAGATTCCCGAGGAAGGCGCGCTGTATGCCAGCCTCGATGATCTGAAAAACTGCGCGGCCCTGGCCCTCGGCAGCCCGACCCGTTTCGGCAATATGGCGGCGCCGCTGAAGTACTTTATCGACGGCACCAGCAACCTGTGGCTGACCGGTGCCCTGGTGGGCAAGCCGGCCGGGGTCTTTACCTCGACGTCGAGCCTGCATGGCGGCCAGGAAAGCACCTTGTTGTCGATGCTGCTGCCGCTGTTGCACCACGGCATGCTGGTCACCGGCCTGCCCTACAGCGAGTCGGCCTTGCTCGACACCCGTGGTGGTGGCACACCCTATGGCGCCAGCCACCATACCGGCGTCGACGGCAAGCGCGCGTTGGACGAACATGAAATCGCCTTGTGCCGGGCACTCGGCCTGCGTCTGGCGAAGACCGCCCTGAGCCTGGAGAACGGCCGTGGCTAGGAAGCCCAAGGTGTTGCCGCCCCAGGCCTGGCTGGAGCCGCGCGTGCGTTGGAGCCGTGGCCTGGCGCTGGCGTGCTTTCTCGGCCTGATGGCCTTTCTGAGCATCTATTACCTGATGTTCGCCGACCTGCACGGTGCGCGGCCCTGGGTGATCCTGTTGATCGAACTGGTGCCGTTGTTACTCTTGCTGCCGGGCATGTTGCTGGGTAGCGCGCGTGGACATTCGTTCACCTGCTATGTGGTGAACCTGTACTTCATCAAGGGCGCGTTGGCGGCGTTCGATCCCAATCGACAACTGTTCGGGGTGCTGGAGATGGCCGCGAGCGTGGCGGTGTTCTGCAGCGCGATGGTCTATGTGCGCTGGTGTCATCAGTTGAATCGGCGGTTGGCCGGAGAAGGCCAGGCTCAAGCCGTGTAGCGCCTGGACTGACGTTTTCGCGGGCAAGCCCTGCTCCTACAGGATTGTGGTGGATACAAGATTTGTGTTCGACGCAGAACTGTAGGAGCAGGGCTTGCCCGCGAAGAACGATAACGCGGTCTATCGCCCGAACCGAAATCAATGTTCTTCAATGATTGGTGGTGTACGCCAACATCATCGACAGCTGGCACATCGGCCGGCCACTCTCGGCATGCCACTGGTTGAAGGCGTCCTGCACGATCGCCAGATCCCGCAGGCTGGTGGGCACCTTGTCGACGATCTTCTGCGCATTCAGCGCCGCCACCACGTCATAGGTCGGAACGAAGGTGTCCTTGCCGACCATCCGCAGAAAACGTGGCGCCGATAGCCCGCCCAACTGATGGCCGTGCTTGGCCAGGTACTTCCACAGCCCGGTGATTTCAGTGACCGGCCAATCGGCGATCAATGCACCGAAACTGCCCTTCTCCCTAGCCACGTCCAACACCATCTGCGCATTGCGCGGCACGCTCTTGAGCTTGCCCAGGTGACGAATGATTCGCGCATCCTGCATCAGGCGCTCCAGATGCTCGGCGCCCATCAACACCACTTTCTCCGGATCGAAGCCGAAAAACACCTGCTCGAACACCGGCCACTTGGCGTCCACCAGGCTGTGCTTGAGGCCGGCGCGAAAGACCCGCAAGGCGATCATCGACAGATAACGGTCGTCCGGCAGTTCACGCAGTTGCTGCGAACTGGCCGGCACCGGTAATTCAGCCTCCAGCGCGGCGGCCGAACCAAAGCGGTTCAGGCAGTACTCATGCAACCATTTGTAATCGCGCATTCAGAGGTTCACTACGTTGACGAAGCGTGATGCGGCGGTCTCATCGATTCGAAGGTGGGTAAAGTCGAACAGGTTGCGGTCGGCCAGCTGCGATGGCACGACATTCTGCAAACCACGGAAGATGCTTTCGGTACGCCCGGGAGTCTTGCGTTCCCACTCCTGGAGCATGTCCTTGACCACCTGGCGTTGCAGGTTTTCCTGGGAGCCGCAGAGGTTGCAGGGAATGATCGGGAATTGCTTGAGGTCCGAGTAGGCCTGGATGTCCTTCTCGCTGCAATAGGCCAGCGGCCGGATCACCACGTTACGCCCGTCGTCGGCCCGCAGCTTGGGCGGCATGGCCTTGAGCGAGCCGTTGTAGAACATATTGAGGAAAAAGGTTTCGACGATATCGTCGCGGTGATGCCCCAAGGCCATCTTGGTCGCGCCGATCTCGTCGGCGAAGGTGTACAGCGTGCCGCGACGCAGGCGCGAACACAGGGAGCAGGTGGTCTTGCCTTCGGGGATCAGTTCCTTGACCACCGAGTAGGTATCCTTCTCGACGATGTGATACTCCACGCCCAGCGCTTTCAGGTAGGCGGGCAGTACATGTTCGGGGAAACCGGGCTGCTTCTGGTCCATGTTCACGGCGACGATGTCGAACTTGATCGGCGCCACTTTCTGCAAGTGCATCAGAACGTCGAGCATGGTGTAGCTGTCCTTGCCGCCGGACAGGCAGACCATGACCTTGTCACCCTCTTCAATCATGTTGAAGTCGGCGATCGCCTCACCCGCTTGGCGGCGCAGGCGTTTCTGCAGTTTGTTCTGATTGACCGAAAGAGTGCCCATAGCTCTTGCCCTAACCCTTGAAATCCGCGCGAGGTGTGTCGAAAAGCCGATTATTTTACCTATAAACCGGCGTGGGGCGAAGATGGCGCAACAGCCTCTGTTCAAGCTGGGGGTTCACAACCAAATACGACAATGCGATTACAGTCCCGCCCGACAGTTCGATTTGCTCTAAAGCGTGCGGCTCGCCCTCCCTATACTGCGATATAAGGTCGCATATAAATCCAGACCTGACTTCGGCCACTTGGCCCGCAGGCGCTCCACCGGGGGGCGATGGCAATAACAAAAGGAGTGACTGGCATGATCCATCACGTAGTCGGACTGTTCACCCACCCTGATCAGGAATGGCGACAAATCCGTGGCGACGCAGAGGAAAGCATCGGCCATATGTACCTCACCCACACCCTGATCCTGGCCGCTATCCCGGCCATTTCGGCCTTTATCGGCACCACCCGGATCGGCTGGGTCATCGGCAACCGCGCGCCGGTGATGCTGACCCAGGACAGCGCCATCTGGATGACCCTCATGTCCTATATCGCCATGCTCGGCGGTGTGGCGGTGATGGGCGCATTTATCCACTGGATGGCCCGCACCTACGACGCCAATCCGAGCCTGGCCCGTTGCGTGGCCTTTGCCACCTACACCGCCACACCGCTGTTCATCGGCGGCCTGGCGGCGCTCTACCCGCATATGTGGCTGGGGATGATCGTCGGCACGGCGGCCATCTGCTACACCGTCTATCTGCTGTACGTCGGCCTGCCGACCTTTATGAACATCCCTTCGGACGAAGGCTTCCTGTTCTCCAGCTCCGTCCTGGCCGTCGGCCTAGTGGTGCTGGTGGCGATCATGGCCTTTACCGTGATCGTCTGGGGGCTGGGCGTCGGCCCGGTGTACACCAACTGAATAAAACAAAGCCATAACTGCCAACACAGGCCGCCGCAAGGCGGCCTTTTAACGCGCCACGACCATTCGGCGCCTGGCGGATTCGGAAATCCCCGGGTTTACGGCATACTCGACGCCTCTGGAGATCCGTACAGCATGCCCGAGCAACTCAAGACCCGCGTCGAAGACTGTTTCCAACAAGCCGAATCCTTTTTCAAACGACCTTTCAAGCGTCCTGTGGTCAGCCTCAAGCTGCGTGGCCAGAAGGCTGGCGTGGCGCATTTGCATGAAAACCTGCTGCGTTTCAATCCGCAGCTGTACCGGGAAAACAGCGAAGACTTCCTCAAGCAGACCGTGGCCCACGAGGTCGCGCACCTGATCGCCCACCAGCTGTTCGGCGAACGTATCCAGCCCCATGGCGAGGAATGGCAGTTAATCATGCGCGGGGTCTACGAACTGCCGCCCAATCGTTGCCACACCTATGAGGTCCAGCGCCGCCGGGTGACTCGGTATATCTACCGCTGCCCATGCGCTGAAAGCGACTTTGCGTTTTCGGCCCAGCGCCATCGGTTGGTGAGCGAGGGCCGGCGCTATCTGTGCCGGCGTTGTCAGCATACCCTGGTGTTCAGTGGTGAAATGCGGGTGGAGTAAGTTTTTTACGTGATGGTGGCCTTACCGGCCTCTTCGCGGGCAAGCCCTGCTCCTACAGTTCTGTGGGGAACGCAGGATTTGTGTTCGACACCGAACTGTAGGAGCAGGGCTTGCCCGCGAAAGCGATAGAACAGGCGCAACAGCATCAGGCCATGACACCAGCCTCTCGCAACACCGCTATCCGCTCTTCGCTGTACCCCAGTTCGCGTAACACCTCTTCGCCATGTTCACCCAACCGTGCGCCGATATGCCTCGGCGTCGGCAACCCCTGGGAAAATTTCAACGGACAGGCCATCTGCGCCTGCGTGCTGCCATCGCCGCGGGGCACCTGCACCACCACCTCCCGGGCCTGCAACTGCGGATGCCCGACCGCCTCGCCCAAGCTGAGCACCGGCTCGACGCAAGCATCCAGCCCGGCAAACAAAGCGCACAACTCATCGAAATCACGTTGTTCAAACTCGATCTGCAACGCCTGCTTCAACGCCTGTTGCACCTCAGGCTCGGACGACAGCCCTTGAACCGCCAACTCCGCTCGCCCCAATGCCACGCACAACTGCTGCATAAACGCCGGTTCCAGACTCCCCACGGCAAACCAGCGCCCTTCCCGACTACGGTAATAGTCGTAGAAGCTGCCGCCATTGAGCATCTGCCCCTCGGGCGCAGGCGCGACCCCGCAAGCGAGAAACCCCGCCCCAGCCATGGCATTCAGGCTGAAGGCACAGTCGGTCATGCTGACATCGACGTATTGCCCCAACCCCGTCTGCTGCCGGGCGATCACCGCCGCCAGCAAGCCGATCACTCCGTGCAACGAACCGCCCGCCACATCCGCCACCTGCATCGCCAGGGGCAGCGGCCCACCCTCCCGGCGCCCGGTGTAGCTGGCCAACCCCGACAACGCCAGGTAGTTGATGTCATGGCCGGCACGATCACGGTAAGGACCGGTCTGCCCGTAGCCGGTGATCGACACATAGATCAAGCGCGGATTGATCGCCTTCAGGGCTTCATAACCCAGCCCCAGCCGATCCATCACCCCGGGACGGAACTGCTCCAGGACGATGTCATGCTCGCGCACCAGGTCATGGATCACCGCCACCGCTCCGGCCTGCTTCAAATCCAGGGCCAGGCTGCGCTTGTTGCGATTGAGCCAAGCGTGGCTGGCGGAAATGTCACGGTCGTGGGGCGGCCATAGCCGCAGCAGGTCCAGGCGCGCGGGTGATTCGATGCGTAACACCTCGGCACCCATGTCCGCCAGCAACAACGAGGCGAACGGCCCCGGCAGCAATGTCGAGAAATCCAGCAGCTTGAGTGACGCCAACGGACCTTGCATGGGCTTTCCATTTTCCAGATCGACGGATCTCCAGACTAGGCAGCCCACCACTCGGCGGCAAGCACCACAACGCTCAGAAAACCTGACACAAACGCCCAGGCATAAAAAAACCCATCCGAAGATGGGTTTTCTCAACTTACCGCTGAAGCTTACTTGACGCTTGGCGCCGAGCCTTCGGCTACGCCCAGGTCGTCCAGTGCGCGTTCGTCTTCAATACCGCGACCACCGGAAGCCAGTTCCGTGTGCAGTTGGTCTTCGTCCAGTTCCTTGACCCACTTGGCCACCACCAGGGTCGCCACGGCGTTGCCCACCAGGTTGGTCAGGGCACGGGCTTCGGACATGAAGCGGTCGATACCGAGGATCAGTGCCAGGCCGGCCACCGGCAGGTGACCTACGGCCGACAGGGTCGCCGCCAGTACGATGAAACCACTACCGGTCACGCCCGCCGCACCCTTGGAGGACAGCAGCAGCACCAGCAACAGGGTGATCTGGTGGGTAATGTCCATGTGGGTGTCAGTCGCTTGAGCGATGAACACGGCCGCCATGGTCAGGTAGATCGAGGTACCGTCGAGGTTGAAGGAGTAGCCGGTCGGGATCACCAGGCCGACGACCGATTTCTTCGCGCCCAGGCGCTCCATCTTGACCAGCATGCGTGGCAGGGCCGATTCCGAAGAGGAAGTCCCCAGTACGATCAGCAGCTCTTCACGGATATAACGAATCAGCTTCAACACGCTGAAACCGTGTGCACGGCAGATGGCGCCCAGCACCACCACCACGAACAGGATGCAGGTGATGTAGAAGCAGATCATCAACTGGCCCAGTTGCACCAGGGAGCTCACACCGTAGGCACCGATGGTGAAGGCCATGGCACCCAGCGCACCCAGGGGCGCCAGCTTCATGATCATGTTGATGATGTTGAACATCACGTGGGCGAAACGATCGATGAACTCCAGCAGCGGCTTGCCATAGGCACCCAGGCGATGCAGGGCGAAACCGAAGATCACCGAGAACATCAGCACTTGCAGGATATCGCCGTTGGCGAAGGCACCGACGATGGTGTTCGGGATCACGTTGAGGATGAAGCCAACCACGCTCTGGTCTGCGCCAGCGGTGACGTAGGCCGCGACTTTCGAAGCGTCCAGGGTGGCCACGTCGATGTGCATGCCGTTACCCGGCTGGATCACGTTGACCACGACCAGGCCGATCAGCAGGGCGATGGTCGAAACCACTTCGAAGTACAGCAGCGCGTAGCCGCCGGTCTTGCCGACCGCTTTCATGCTCTGCATGCCGGCGATGCCGCTGACAACGGTGCAGAAGATGATCGGGGCAATGACCATTTTGATCAGCTTGATGAAGCCGTCACCCAGTGGCTTGAGGGCCACGGCGGTCTGTGGGTAGAAATGGCCGAGCAGGATGCCGATAGCGATAGCTACGACCACCTGGAAATACAGGGATTTGTACAGTGGCTGACGAGTCGTCATTGCAAAGTTCCTCAAGAGATCACACGCCCGTTATCCATCAGCGGCCATGGGACCTGAAGCACGAACCCTCCTGCACCGGAGGGATTTTTGTTTTTTGTCGAACTGCGTGGGCAGACCTCTTATCTCTTCGCAAAGCCCGTGCCACTTTTACAAAATCGCGGCAAAGCCTTTAGCCATCATCCCTTGCGGGGGTTATCGCGCTCCGCCCCTATAGCATAGATGGCGGATTTCCGCCCATCCACCCCAAAGCACCCGAGGTTTTGGCGGATATCCGCCTTGTCCCTGCGTCATTTCCATGACTAACATCGGCCACCCAATGGACGGAAGCGCCCCATGCGTGAACGCAGCATCGCCAGCCACTTCGCCCGCGCCGCCCTGGAAGGGGCACGTCGGCAGGGTCACGACTGCGCGCCGCTGCTGCAACGCCTGGGCATCGCCGCGCAGTGGCTCGACGAGCCGCGGGCGCGCCTGGCGCCGGAGCAGTTCACCCAGTTGCTGCAAGGGCTCTGGCTGGAGCTGGACGACGAATACCTGGGGTTCGGCCAGAGCCGCTGCCGACGCGGCACCTTCGCCATGATGATGCATGCGCTGATTCATTGTCCGACGTTGGAAAAGGCCCTGGACCGTGGCCTGCGGTTCTACGGCCTGTTCCCCGACGCCCCACGCCTGCAGCTCAGCCGCGAAGGCGACTGCACGCGCCTGAGCCTGGATGCCTCGAACCTGTGGGACCCGGATCACTTTCTCAGCGAATGCCTGCTGGTGGTCTGGCACCGCCTGGGCAGTTGGCTGATCGGCCAGCGTATTCGCCTGCTCGAGGCCGACTTCGGTTACCCGAGGCCCGACCACGCCAGTGAATACGACCTGTTGTTTCCCTGTCCCCTGACCTTCGACGCCGCCAGCAGCAGCCTGCTGTTCAGCAGCCGTTACCTGAGCCTGCCGTTGCAACAGGATGAACGCACGCTCAAGCAGTTCCTCGGTCGCGCCCCCGCCGACCTGCTGGCCCGTCCTGACGACGGCGACAGCCTGAGCAGCCAACTGCGGCGCCTGCTCAGTCGGGATGCCAGTCGCTGGCCGGACCTGGAGGCGGTCGCCCAGCACCTGCATATCAGCCCGCAAACCCTGCGGCGGCACCTGCGCGAGGAAGGCACGAGTTTTCAGGAACTCAAGGATCAACTGCGGCGGGACATCGCCATCTACCACCTGGGCCGCAGCGAACTGTCATTGCAACAGATCGCCGAACAGCTGGGTTTTTCCGAGCCCTCGGCCTTTCACCGGGCCTTCAAGAAATGGACCGGCCTGACCCCCGGGGCCTATCGCGCCCAGGAACTGTAGAGGCGCGCCCGGCGGTTATTGCGGCGGGAAATGAATGCGGAACGATGCGCCCCCCAGGGTCGAATCCCCCAGGGTCATCTCGGCGTCGTAGCTCTGGATGATGTCCTGGACCACCGCCAGGCCGATGCCCTGCCCCGGGTGCTGGCGGTCCAGGCGCTCGCCACGTTGCAGAACACGCGCCCGCTGGTCGGGTGGCACCCCCGGCCCGTCGTCCTCGACATACACCTCGATGCCCTGCAAACCTCGGCGCAGGCTGACCCGCACCTTGCCCAGACACAGGCGGTAGGCGTTCTCCAACAGGTTGCCCAACAGTTCCAGCAACGCCCCCTGCTCGATCGGCACATGACTGAACTGCGGCACATCGATGGCGACCACCACCTGTTTGTCGCGATAGACCTTGTCCAGGGTGCTGCACAGACTGTCGAGCACCGGGCGCAGTTCGACCTGATGCCGGACCAGACCGCTCTTGCGCAGGCTGGCGCGCTGCAACTGATAGCTGATCTGCTGGTTCATCCGTTCGATCTGGCTCTGCAGGACCCGGGCCTGATCGCGATCCTGGGGCCGCTGCGCCATCCCCTCGCTGACCCCTTGCAGAACCGCCAGGGGAGTTTTCAGGCTGTGGGCCAGATCGTCCAGGGAATCGCGATAACGGCTGCGCTGTTCGCGCTCGCTGCGCAACAAGCGGTTGAGGGAACCGGTCAGGCGCAGCAGTTCCCGCGGATGCTCCTCGCTGAGGCTTTCCAGTTCGCCGCTCTCGATCTGGTCCAGTTCCTGGCTCAACCGCCGCAACGCGCGCAGGCCCCAGGTCAGGCCGAGCCAGAGCAGGGCCAGCAGCACGGACAAGGCCGCGCCGAAGCCCAGGTAGAGTTTTTCCCGCAGGCCGGCCAGGGTCATGTTGTATTCGCGCATCGGCTGCAGGGCGACAAAGCTGTAGGCGGCGCTCTTGCCGCCGAGCAACTTGACCTCGACGTCGTAGACGAAGAACTCGTTGCCGTTGTCCTCGCGGATTTTCGCGAACTCGTTGCCGCGCCCGTCATACCGCGGACGGTAGTTGATATGCTCTTCCTGGGTTGCCCGCGAACGCCAGACCAGGCGCCCGTCGCGGTCGAAGATATAACCCAGCAGGCGGCTATCGGGCAGGTTGAATCGCTCGTCGGGGAGCAGATCGGGCATCTGCAGTTTCTGTTTTTCGATGCGCGCCGCGGAAATCAGCGTGGTCACATCAGAAGCCAGGCGTTGCTCGATGGAATCCTGCAGGGCCAGGCTGAACGCCCCCTGCATCGCCGGCAACAAGGCCAACATGAACAATATCGCCAGGATGGTGGCGGCCAGCATCAGCCGCACCCGTAGCGAACGAATCACCGGCAGCGCTCGTTGAACAGGTAGCCCAGGCCCCGCACGGTATCGATAGGTTTGAACCCGACCGGCCCTTCCAGCTTGCGCCGCAAGCGCCCGACCAGTACCTCGATCACATTCGGATCACGCTCGTCGTCGTCCGGGTACAACTGCTCCATCAGGCGATCCTTGGCCACCACCTGCTGGTGGTGACGCATCAGGTATTCGAGAATCC
Source organism: Pseudomonas sp. MWU12-2037 (assembly GCF_023242345.1). Lineage (NCBI taxonomy): Bacteria > Pseudomonadati > Pseudomonadota > Gammaproteobacteria > Pseudomonadales > Pseudomonadaceae > Pseudomonas > Pseudomonas sp. MWU12-2037. Next base: position 21,816 of record NZ_JALLIZ010000030.1, read on the forward strand.
GGTATTCGTAGGCCGTCAGCGCCAGGGGCTGGTCGTCGAGGGAGGCCTGCTTGCGATTGAGGTCCAGCAGCAGGGGGCCGGCGGTGATGGTCGACTGGGTGAAACCGCTGGAGCGCCGCAGCAAGGCATTCATCCGCGCCTCCAGTTCCTCGAACTGGAAGGGCTTGACCAGATAGTCGTCGGCACCGGCGGCCAGGCCTTCGACCTTGTCCTGCCAGTTGCCACGCGCGGTGAGGATCAGGATCGGGAAAACCTTGCCGCGCGAGCGCAGTTGGCGGATCAGGTCCAGTCCGCCCATGCCCGGCAGGCCGAGATCGATCACCGCTAGGTCATGATGGAACTGCTCGGTCTGGTACAGCGCCTCTTCGGCATTGCCCACCGCCTCGACCACATGACCACTGTCGCTCAAGCGGGTCTGCAAGTGATGGCGCAACAACGCCTCGTCTTCTACCACCAGCAATTTCATAATGCTCTCCCAACGCTACCGGCATCGCTTCGCCCATAACGGTAACTCAGTTCAGCCAAAGTGTTTCATGAAAGACACGGCCGACCGGCCAGGAGCAGATTTGCGCATCATCATTGTTACAGAGTAAACAAGTGGCCCTGAACTCCCCCTGAACACATTTGGATGGACCAGGGAATCGGCTCTGGAAAGCACCGTTCCAACCCGGCAAAATGCCCACCATGAACAACCTCCCCGCCCTGCCCGTTTGCTGCACGCCCCTCGACGCCCATTGGCCGTTGCCCGAGGCTCTGGCCCATAGCGTCTTGCTCAGCACCCGATTCAACCCGTCGCAGCTCGCCGCGGACGACTTCCAGCGCAGCCGCATCGATCCGCCGGCCAGTATTCAGCGCTCGGTGGCCAAGCGCCAGGCCGAATTCCTCGCCGGGCGCCTCTGTGCCCGCGCCGCCCTGCGGCAGTTGGACGGTACCGACAGCGTTCCGGCCATCGGTGAGGACCGTGCGCCGATCTGGCCGGCCCATATCACCGGCTCCATCACCCATGGCACCGGCCGCGCCGCCGCCATCGTCGCGCCTAAATCCCACTGGCGGGGCCTGGGGATAGACCTGGAAGACCTGCTGAGCGCAGAACGAGCCGAGCGACTGGCCGGCGAAATCCTGATTCCGGCGGAAATGCAGCGCATGGCCGCAGGTTCCGCCGAGCAGATCGCCCTGCTGGTGACCCTGACCTTCTCGGTCAAGGAAAGCCTGTTCAAGGCGCTCTACCCGCTGGTGCACAAACGCTTTTACTTCGAGCACGCCGAAGTGCTGGAGTGGGATATCAGTGGGCAGGTGCGTTTGCGCCTGCTGACCGACCTGTCCAGTGAATGGTGCCATGGCACAGAGTTGCAGGCGCAGTTCGGCCTGCATGACGGGCAATTGCTGAGCCTGGTCGCCATCCCGGTGTGAACCGCCGCGTCAGGCCTTGTCCTGATAACGCGGCCAGCTCAGGCTGAAGCACGCGCCATCAAGCAACTGGCTCTTGCCGATCAGCGCCCGGCCGTCGTGCCAGTGGATGATCCGACGCACGATGGACAACCCCAGGCCATGCCCGCCCGAAGCCCGGGTCCGGCTGTCATCCAGGCGCATGAACGGCGTGAAGATCCGCTCCCAGGCACTTTCCGGCACGCCGGGGCCGTCATCCTCGACATCCACCCGACAACGCAAGGGCCCGACCTGGTAGCTGATGCAGACCTGCGACTGCGCATGGCGCATCGCGTTGCTGACCAGGTTCTGCAAGGCCCGGTGCAGGTAACGCGGCTCGGCCTCGACCCACACCTCGTCCCCGGCGGCCAACGGAAAGCACAGCCCGCGCGTCACCCGCACCTCCACCCGCAACGGTGCCAGCTCGCCGATCACCTGGTCGACCAGGGCACTGAGGTCGATCCGCTGGAAACTCAACGCCGGGGTGCCTTGCTCCAGCCGGGCGTAGGTCAGCATCTCGTCCACCAGCCGGTCGAGGTCCTGGATATCGCCGTCCATGCCTTCCATATACTTGTGCCGCGCCTCGGGCGTCTGCGCATCGCCAATCATTTCCAGGCCGAAACGCAGGCGCGCCACCGGCGTGCGCAGTTCGTGGGACACCGCTCGCACCAATTCGCGCTGGATCATCAGCGAGCGTTGCAAGTGCTCGGCCATGCCATTAAATGCCGCGGCCAGGCGTCCGATGGAGTCCGCGCCAGCGGCCGGCACGCGGGTTTCCAGATTGCCCTGGGCCAGCCGCGTGGCCGCCGACTCCACTGCGCGCAGGCGCCGTTCCAACTGTCGCACCAGCAGGTAGACGATCAGGCCGATCAGGCTCAAGCCGAGCACGGCAATCAACACCAGCCATTGCGCCGGATAGGGGTTCATCTGGTAAAGCGGACCGATTTCCAGGACCCAGGGCGTACCGGACAGTCCGGCAAACACCCGGATCGAATCGCCGCCCTTGCCCAGGGCCATGACCGTGTCGCCTTCGCTGATCCGCCGGCGCTGGTCTTCATCCATATCGGCCTGGTCCGGGGTGACCAGCTTCATGTCGAAACCAAAGCCCTTGTCACGTTTGAGCGCCGCCAGGCGTGCCGGCTGCTCGGCATCGGGGTAGCGCACCAGTTCGTCGGCCAACAGGTAGATGGTCGCCCGGGCCAACTGCTCGCTGATCTGCTGGACCTCGCCTGTTAATACCAACTGCTCCGAGTCACTGAGCAATCGATAGATCTTCGCCGCATAAGGCCCGGTCTGTTCCACCAGGGCCTGGCCGCGCAGCACCCGGGTGCGCTGGCCGAGATCCAGGTGCACATCGGCCAGCGGCTGCAAGGACAGTGGAATACCCAGCAGTCGCTCCCATATCGCCAGGGCCCGACGGCGCTCGATTTCGTCCATCGGCCGCAGGTTGTCGGCCATCAGCGAGAAGGTGCCATGGGCCAGGTGCTCGCGGTATTGCTCGCCGCGCACCTGGTTGAGCAGGTGCAGGGCCAGCACCCCGAGCAACGCCACCAGCACCAGGGCGGCACACATGCCACCGTAGATGCGCAGGAAGATCGAGTTCACGACGGCAGGTCTGCGAACGCTTCAGGGACAAATAGATAGCCTTTGCTGCGAACGGTCTTGATCAGCCGCGGGTGCTCGGGGTCATCGCCGATTTTCGGGCGGATGCGCGAAATACGCACATCGATGGAGCGGTCCTGGCCGTCATAACCGATGCCGCGCAAGGCGGTGAAGATTTCTTCCCGCGAGAGGATCCGCCCGGCATTCGCCACCAGCAGCCAGAGCAGATCGAACTCGGCACTGGTCAGCTCGATCCCCGCCCCGCTCAGCCAGGCCTCGCGCAAGGCGTTGTCGATCAGCAGCGGGCCGAACCGCAGGCGCCGGACCTTTTCCTCGGCCGCGCCCTGGAGCGGCTCGCCGCGCCGCAGCAGCGCGCGGATCCGTGCCAGCAACAGGCGCGGGCGCACCGGCTTGCAGACATAATCATCGGCCCCCAGGTCCAACCCCTGGATCTGGTCGAGGTCGTCGGTGCGCGCGGTCAGCATCAGGATCACCCCGTCGTAGCGCTCGCGCACCTTGCGGCAGATGCTCAGGCCATCCTCGCCGGGCAGCATCAGGTCGAGAATCACCAGGTCGGGCTGCTCGGCGATAATCCGCGCGGCGGCCCGGGCACCGTTGCCCTCGATGGAGACCCGCAAGCCGTTGCTCTCCAGATACTCGCGAGTCAACTCGGCCAGACGCTGGTCATCCTCGACTATCAATACCTGCCAGGCTTGCTCCACGGGCGACCTCTGCGTGCAAATGTTCAGCGTTGAAAGGCTCCGCCCGTCTTTTTGTCATGATTCAGGCGGATATAGAAAGGGTAAGGCCGGCCGATTGTAGCAACGACCGGGTCATCGCACACACGTCAGGATTCGCGCTCGGTCATGGGCTTTTTTTGTGATAGGGTTCGCGCCCGCAAAAATCCACGCACGTGGTCCGCAGCGGTAAAAAACAATGACAGGCGGCGTAATCCCGGCCTGCCGCGGCCTACGCGCGGTTTCAGGCTTTCATACACAAATTACGCACAGATTTATCCACAGGCAGTACATTGCAATCATCCCCCAAAACGCATTATCTTGTATCTCGGCAGCAAAAAAACCCAACATGTAGGGTTTTCGCCCAAAATCCCCAACCACATTTCGCGTCAGGAACTCAAGCTCTTTTCTTGCATCCGCGGGGTTGAACTAAACACCGATTTGAAAGCCCAAACCGCATACGCGGATGGCAGCCGTTCTTCCTTCTTGCGTGGGAAAACGGTACGGGTGTTGCAGGACAAAACTGTCACCCATCAGGAATACCGTTTCGGGTCAGCGACCCGCAGCGTTGCAAACTTCGGCAAGGAAGCGGCGCCCGAAAGCCCTCTTCCCCTGTCCCGAAGTGGTTATGCCCGACATCGTTCGGTTGTAGTGCTTCAGGACAGAACGGTGGGCACCTTCATGGTGCCCAAACAAACATAGAGAACGTGGAGACACCCATGCAAACCGACACAACTCGCGAGAACCCGCAAGGCACCGTGCCGCAGGCCGCCGATTCGAATCTGGATCTGTCCGCCACCGCGCCGGGCCAACTGCGCGTGATCAAGCGTAACGGCACTGTCGTTCCTTATACCGATGACAAGATCACCGTCGCCATCACCAAAGCGTTCCTCGCAGTTGAAGGCGGCACCGCCGCCGCCTCGTCGCGCATCCACGACACCGTTGCCCGCCTGACCGAACAGGTCACCGCGACCTTCAAACGGCGCATGCCTTCGGGCGGCACCATCCACATCGAAGAAATCCAGGACCAGGTCGAACTGGCCCTGATGCGTGCCGGCGAACAGAAAGTCGCCCGTGACTATGTGATCTACCGTGATTCGCGGGCCAAGGAACGCGCCATCCGCGCCCCTTCCGAAGAGCCGGTCAACGCTCACCCGTCGATCCGCATCACCCGCGCCGACGGCAGCGTCGCGCCACTGGACATGGGTCGCCTGAACACCATCGTCACTGAAGCCTGCGAAGGTCTGGAAGAAGTCGACGGCGACCTGATCCAGCGCGAAACCCTGAAGAACCTCTACGACGGCGTAGCCCTGAAAGACGTCAACACCGCCCTGGTGATGACCGCCCGGACCCTGGTGGAGCGCGAGCCGAACTACTCCTTCGTGACCGCTCGCCTGCTGATGGACACCCTGCGTGCCGAAGGCCTGAGCTTCCTCGAAGTCGCCGACAGCGCCACCCACCACGAAATGGCCGAGCTGTACGCCAAGGCCCTGCCGTCCTACATCGCCAAGGGTATCGAATTCGAACTGCTGAACCCGGTCCTGGCCGAGTTCGACCTGGAAAAGCTCGGCAAGGCGATCAACCACGAGCGCGACCAGCAGTTCACCTACCTGGGCCTGCAGACCCTGTACGACCGTTACTTCATCCACAAGGACGGCGTGCGTTTCGAACTGCCACAGATCTTCTTCATGCGCGTGGCCATGGGCCTGGCGATCGAAGAGAAACAACGTGAAGAGCGTGCCATCGAGTTCTACAACCTGTTGTCGTCCTTCGACTACATGGCATCGACCCCGACCCTGTTCAACGCCGGCACCCTGCGTCCACAGCTGTCGAGCTGCTACCTGACCACCGTGCCGGACGACCTGTCGGGCATCTACCACGCGATCCACGACAACGCCATGCTGTCGAAATTCGCCGGTGGCCTGGGCAACGACTGGACGCCGGTGCGCGCACTGGGTTCGTACATCAAGGGCACCAACGGCAAATCCCAGGGCGTCGTGCCGTTCCTCAAAGTGGTCAACGACACCGCCGTAGCGGTCAACCAGGGCGGCAAGCGCAAGGGCGCGGTCTGTGCCTACCTGGAAACCTGGCACATGGACATTGAAGAGTTCATCGAGCTGCGCAAGAACACCGGTGATGATCGTCGTCGTACCCACGACATGAACACCGCCAACTGGATCCCTGACCTGTTCATGAAGCGCGTCTTCGATGACGGCAAGTGGACCCTGTTCTCGCCATCGGAAGTGCCGGACCTGCACGACCTGACCGGCAAGGCTTTCGAAGAGCGCTACGAGTACTACGAAGCCCTGACCGAGTACAACAAGATCAAGTTGTTCAAGGTCGTCCAGGCCAAGGACCTGTGGCGCAAGATGCTGTCCATGTTGTTCGAAACCGGCCACCCATGGCTGACCTTCAAGGACCCGTGCAACCTGCGCAGCCCGCAGCAACACGTGGGCGTGGTGCACAGCTCGAACCTGTGCACCGAGATCACCTTGAACACCAACAAGGACGAGATCGCCGTCTGCAACCTGGGCTCGATCAACCTGCCGAACCACATCGTCAACGGCCAGCTGGACAAGGCCAAGCTGCAACGCACCGTGAACACCGCCGTGCGCATGCTCGACAACGTGATCGACATCAACTACTACTCGGTGCCGCAAGCGAAGAACTCCAACTTCAAGCACCGTCCGGTCGGCCTGGGCATCATGGGTTTCCAGGATGCGCTGTACCTGCAGCACATCCCTTACGGTTCGGATGCCGCCGTCGACTTCGCCGACAAGTCCATGGAAGCGGTCAGCTACTTCGCGATCCAGGCGTCCTGCGACCTGGCCGACGAGCGTGGCGCCTACGAGACGTTCCAGGGTTCGCTGTGGTCCAAGGGCGTCCTGCCGCTGGATTCGCAACAGATCCTGATCGAGTCCCGTGGCCAGAAGTACATCGATGTCGACCTGACCGAAAGCCTGGACTGGGCACCGGTTCGCGCCCGTGTACAGAAAGGCATTCGTAACTCCAACATCATGGCCATCGCACCGACCGCGACCATCGCCAACATCACTGGCGTTTCGCAGTCGATCGAACCGACCTACCAGAACCTGTATGTGAAATCGAACCTGTCGGGCGAATTCACCGTGATCAACCCGTACCTGGTTCGCGACCTGAAGGCTCGCGGTCTGTGGGACTCGGTCATGATCAACGACCTGAAGTACTACGACGGTTCCGTGCAGCAGATCGAACGCATTCCGCAAGAGCTCAAAGAGCTGTATGCGACCGCGTTCGAAGTGGAAACCAAGTGGATCGTCGATGCCGCCAGCCGTCGCCAGAAGTGGATCGACCAGGCGCAGTCGCTGAACCTGTACATCGCCGGTGCTTCGGGCAAGAAACTCGACGTGACCTACCGCATGGCCTGGTACCGTGGTCTGAAGACCACCTACTACCTCCGTGCCCTGGCCGCGACCAGCACCGAGAAGTCGACCATCAACACCGGCAAGCTGAACGCTGTTTCCAGCGGCGGCAACCACGGCGACGATTCGGTCCTGGCGGCACCTACCGCGCCAGCCGGCCCGGCGCCAGTGCCAAAGGCCTGTGCGATCGACGAGCCGGATTGCGAAGCTTGCCAATAAGCTGAGCCAGACCCGCGCCTTACCGCGCGGGTTGAGAAACCCCCGTCAGGCCCTGGGCCTGGCGGGGGTTTTCTTTTGTCTGCCTTTTTGTAGGAGCCAGCTTGCCGGCAATGGTGCCCTCACGGCCGCCAAAAGCTTTCACGGGCAAGATCGCAGGCACAAAAAAGCCCCATTCAAGGGGCTTTCTTGCCAAGCGTTTTCAGCTAAGCCGCATCACGCCATCTGGATAATGGTCTGCATGATGGAGCTCTGGGTGGAGATGGTCTTGGCGTTCGCCTGGTAGTAGCTCTGGCCCTTGATCAGGTCCACCAGCTCGCTGGTGAGGTTCACGTTCGAGGCTTCCAGGGAACCGGAAAGGATCGAACCGTTGGTGCCGACCGCACCGCCGTCAAAGGCTGGCTGGCCGGACGAGAACGTCTGTTTCCAACTGGTACCACCGACCGCCTGCAGACCTTGCTCATTGGTGAAGGTAGCCAGGGCCACCTGGCCGATCGCCTTGTGCTGCTGGTTACTGAAGTTGGCGGAGATCACACCAGAGGCATCGATGGTGACGTCGGTGATCTGGCCAGTGGCATAACCGTCGTTGGTGATGTTGTTACGAGCTGTATCAGCATTGAACTGGGTGGTTTTCGAAAAGTCGACGGCAATGCCGGCGGCATTGGCTGACGCACCGTTCGGTGTGAAGACGCCCGCGGTCACTGTGCCAGGCACCCAACCGGTCACCGTGATGCTGGTCGCGGTGGCGCTACCGCCGATGCTTGCCAACTTGCCCGAAGAGTCAAAGGTCACAGCCACCGGGACAGGGTCAGTTGCTGCCGGCGGAACGGTAGGCGGAACGGTTGCAATCGTCGGCGCCGTACCGTTCGGGTTGCGACCGTCGATCAACGAATAGACGTTCCAGGTATTGGCACCGGTCTTGACCGCATACTGGTCCAGGGAGTGGGAGTTACCCTGGGTGTCATAGATAGTGGTGCTGAACGGCTTGGTATAGGTCGAAGTCGTCGCGGGATCAAATGGTACGCTGATCACTGCCGACTTGGAGTCAAGGTTGATCGTCGAACCGATCTGGGTAGTGGTCTGCGGCGACAGGTTGGAGGTGTCGATCCGCAAGTTGGTCAGCACACCCGGAATGATGTTGCCGTTGGCATCGGCGGCAAAACCTTGCAGTTTCGCGGTGCCGTCGGTGTTGGTGACGTAGCCGTCCTTGTCGGTCTTGAAGGTACCGGCACGGGTGTAGCTCAGCGAGCCGTTGCTGCTCAGGACGAAGAAGCCGTTGCCCTGCACGCCCATGTCCAGCACGTTGCCGGTGCTGTCCATGCCGCCGTTGCCGAAGTTCTGCGAGACGTTGGCCAGGTTCACACCGTTACCGACGCTCTTGGAGCCCGTACCCAGCTTGGTCGCCGAGTACACGTCGGCAAATTCCGCACGGGACGACTTGAAGCCGGTGGTGTTGACGTTGGCAATGTTGTTGCCGGTGACGTCAAGTTGCTTGCTGGCCGCAGAGAGACCGCTCAAACCGATATTGAAAGACATGGTTCACTCCTTACTTCGTGTTGGTCGGCTCTTACAGGCCAATGGTCTGGACTTTGGACAGAGCAATACTGCCCAGGCCCGCCAGGTTGAGCATCATTTCGCCGCCGTTCTGACCCAGGGTCACGCTGCTGACCGTCGCCGGCAGGTTGGTCGTGAGCGCCGTGGCCGTGCCACTGATCGGCGCGGTGGCAGCAAAGGTGTAGGTACCGCTGGAGAGCAAGGTGCCGGAATCGTCCTTGCCGTCCCAGGCAAAGGCGGCATTACCGGCCGCCTGCGAGCCCATGTCGATGGTGCGGACCACTTTGCCAGTGGAATCGCTGATCTTCAGGGTCACATCGCTGACCGAGCTCGGAACTGTTGCCGTCCCCGTGAAGGTCTTGCTGGTATCGACCACCGCCTGGCTGGTCGGCACGATGACCGAACGCCCGACCATCGACGAGGCCTGCAGCGCCTGGGACGAGGTGAAGGAGCTGGCAATATTGTTCACGCTGGTGTTGAGCGTCTGGATACCTTCCAGGCTGCTGAACTGGGCCAACTGCGCGACGAAGGCGCTGTTGTCCTGGGGGTTGAGCGGGTCCTGGTTCTTCAACTGGGTGACCAGCAATTGCAGGAACGCGTCCTTGCCCAGGGCCTGGCCGCCGGCGGCGCTGCTGATGGCATTGCCCAACGCATCCGTACTGCCAGTGTTCGCCGTCTGGGAGTTGGAAATGATCGTATCAAGTGCAGAGTTGCCACTTGAGGGGGTGCTGGAAACCGTCATAGGAATCGCCCTTTATCACTGACCGAGGGTCAGGACCTTCTGCATCATGGTTTTGGCGGTGGTCATAATGTCCGCGTTGGTCTGGAACGAGCGGCTGGCGGAAATCATGTCGGCCATTTCCTGAACCACGTTGACGTTGGGGTAGTAGACATACCCATTGGCGTCAGCGGCCGGATGGTTCGGCTCATAACGGGCTTCAAGGTTGCTGGGGTCCTCGACCACGCCCGTGACCTGCACGCCGGCACCCGCCCCGTCCTGGTTCTGGAACAGCGAGTTGTCAGTCTGGCCCTGGCCGTTCTGGAACATGGTGGCGAACACCGGATGCCGGGCGCGATAGGTCTGGTCCATGCTCGAGGAGACGGTATCGGCGTTGGCGATGTTACTGGCGACGGTGTTCAGGCGAGTGGTCTGGGCACTCATGCCGGTACCGGCAATGTTGAAAACACTGGCTAGGGACATGACTTATTCTCCACGCAGGGCTGAAACCAGCCCTTTGAATCGTGCGTTCAGCAGGGTGAAGCTGGCCTGGAAATCGACCGAGTTCTGCGCATAGTTCGATTGCTCGATCTGCGCATCCACGGTGTTCTGGTCCAGCGACGGCTGCGTCGGTGTGCGGTATTGCAATGCGGCGTCGCCGTTGCTCAGGCCTTCAGCTTCGATATGGCGGCTGTTGGTGGTGTTCAACGCAAAACTGCCGTTCTTGGCCTTGTCACTCTGTTCAGCGAGCACCGAGGAAAAGTCCATGTCCCGCGCCTTGTAGTTCGGGGTATCGGCGTTGACGATGTTGTTCGCCAGAACTTCGGCGCGCTGGGCGCGGAAGGCCAGTGCTTGCTCATGAATGCCGAGCGCTTTATCGAAGTTGATGCTCATGTCGGGAAACCTTTAGCGGGTTGACCTGATTTTGTGGAACAGGCTTTTCGTTGCAAGAGACAAAGCAAGGCCCATGCCAATTTCTCGATGCAAGCAAATCAAGGGCTTGCGGGCAGGTGGCGGGCGGCAATGCCAGAAAAGCGGCAAGGCATTTCCGCCGGATGCCGGTAAAGCGGCAAAAGCGCCGTAAAAAAAACGGGAACCCCATTGGGGTTCCCGTTTTGTGTGAGGCTTGGCGCCTTACTTGGCCTGGTAGATGATCCCCGGACTGCATTGCACCATCTGGTAATGGTCCGGCAGACCGTTCAGGGCTTCCGAGGCCCCGAGGTACAAATAGCCACCCGGCTTCAGGGTGCCGTGGATACGCAGCAGGATGTCTTTTTTCACTTCGGCGGAAAAGTAGATCAATACGTTGCGACAGAACACGATGTCGAACTTGCCCAGGCTCGCATAGCTGTCCAACAGGTTGAACGAACGAAACTCCACGCGACTGCGGATCGGCGCCTTGATCGCCCAGCGTCCCGGCCCCTTGGGGTCGAAGAAGCGTTGCAGGCGCTCGGGCGACAGGCCGCGGCCAATCGCCAGGCTGTCGTACTCACCGCTTTTGCAGTTGGTGAGCATCAGTCCGGACAGGTCGGTGGCGACAATCTGCGCACCGCCCTTGAGCTGGCCCATGTTGGTCCGCTCGAACTCATCGATCGACATCGAGATCGAATAGGGTTCCTGCCCCGACGAACACGCCGCCGACCAGATCCGCAGACGCTGGCCGGGACTGGCCTTGATCATTTCCGGCAACACCTTGTTCTTCAGGACCTCGAAGGGGTAGGTGTCGCGAAACCACAAGGTTTCGTTGGTGGTCATGGCATCCACCACCTGCTCGCGCAAACCGCTGCGAGGCTGGGTCTGGATGCGCTGGACCAGCTCGCCAAGGGATTTGAGCCCTTGCTGCTCCATCAGTTTATTGAGACGGCTGGAAACCAGATACTGCTTGTTTTCACCCAGCAGGATGCCACAGGCCTTTTCCAGGAAGACCCGGAACTGTTCGAAATCCAAATTACCCGTAGACAAATGATGCCGCCTCTACAATCGTTCGTACCGCCAGGAACGGAGGTCCCTGATCGCTTATTCTGCTGCCTTGATCCGCCCCACTACCCGGGCTGCCAGGTCATCGGGTCGGAACTTGGCCAGGAAATCATCGGCGCCGACCTTCTTGACCATTGCCTGATTAAAGACCCCTGACAAGGAAGTATGCAGGATGATGTGAAGTTTTTGCATGCGTGGGTCGTTGCGGATCTCGGCCGTCAGAGTGTAGCCATCCATTTCAGGCATTTCGATGTCGGAAATCATCATCAGAAATTCCTCTTCCGGCTTCTTGCCCTCCTCGACCAGCTTACGCAGGTAATCAAGCGCCTGCCGGCCGTCGTTCAACGCCACCACTTCCACGCCCACGGTCTGCAGGCAACGCGTAACCTGCTTGCGCGCCACCGAGGAGTCATCCACCGTCAGCACCCGCATGGAAATCGCCTTGGCCTGGGTCTCGACATCGACCACCCCGTGGGAGATGGATTCGGAAGTCGGCGAGACTTCGGCGAGGATTTTCTCCACGTCGATGATTTCCACCAACTGGTTGTCGATCCGGGTCACCGCGGTCAGGTAGTGATCGCGTCCGGTGCCCTTGGGCGGCGGATGGATCTCTTCCCAGTTCATGTTGACGATGCGCTCCACCGACTTCACCAGGAAACCCTGGGTCTTGGTGTTGTACTCGGTAATGATCACAAACGGATTACTTTGATCCTTGAGACCGCCCGCCCCGGTGGCCATCGCCAGATCCAGGATGGGAATGGTTGCCCCACGGATATTCGCCACGCCACAGACCACCGGGCTGGATTTGGGCATCAGGGTCAGCTTGGGGCACTGCAGCACCTCCCGCACCTTGAACACGTTGATCCCATACAACTGCTGACCGTCCAGACGAAACAACAACAACTCGAGGCGATTCTGCCCGACCAGTTGCGTACGCTGGTTCACCGAATCCATTACACCCGCCATGCCAGCCACCTCTCACACAAGCTTCATGATCCGACGCCTATTCAGCATTAAACGGCACGAGCCTTGCTTTTTATACTGTTATGAAAGCACAAACGACATTTTTTCGACGCCTGACATCACAGTACCGCAGATTGCTCTGGGTCTTGGCGGTTTTATGCAGTCTGAACCCCGGCGGCCCTGCCTTTGCCGACTCGGCGACCCTGCCTGATCAGCTTATCGGCGTGACCCAAGGCTTTCTTGAGTTCACGGTAGAAGACTATCTGGCTACCAGTCAAACCGAAGGACGCTACGAAATCCAGGTCAACCAGCTCGACCCGCGCCTGCGCATGGCGGCTTGCGACAAGGAATTGACAGCCAACCTGGAAAGCCCGGCCACGCCGATTGGCCGGGTCACGGTCAAGGTCCGCTGTGAAGGCAGCTCGCCCTGGACCGTGTTCGTGCCGGCCCAGGTCAAGCTGTTCCGCAATGTGGTGGTCACCACGCGCCCGTTGAAACGCGCCGGAATCATTGAGCCCGGCGATGTCACCCTGCGCGAGCGCGACATCAGCCTGGCCGGCCAGGGCTTCCTGACGTCCACGGATGAGGCCATCGGGCAGAAACTTGTCCGACCAATGGTCATGGATCAGGTCATCACCCTGGTTCATCTGGAGCAGGCCGAGGTGGTTCGCAAGGGCGATCAGGTGGTCATCAGCGCGACAAGCGGTGGCCTGGTGGTCAAGATGCCGGGTGAGGCCTTGTCCAATGGCGGCCTGAACGAACAGATCAGGATCAAGAACCTGAACTCCCAACGGGTGATCAAGGCACGGGTGACCGGGCCGGGACAGGTGGAAGTCGCGTTGTAGAGAACTGGCGCTAAGCCGCAGCTTTTCCTAAACTGTGCTGCACCAAGGCGCACCGCCAACACGTGCCGGCTCATTCTTATCTGAGCCTAAAGTTTTTCCGGGTATGGCCGAAAACAAGGCAAGCGTCCAAATACCCAGAGGTTTTTTTCATCATGGTCATCGATTTCAGTCGTTTGAATAACCCCCCGTCACTGACAGGCAGTACGCGCACCAGCGCCAGCAAGGAAGCCGACGGCTCCGGCAAATCCGCGTCCGTGAGTACTCCGGCCGCCTCCGTCAGCCAGAGCGGGGAATCGGTACACCTCAGTAATGAGGCTCAGCAGTTGCAACAAGTCACTGACAAGCTGCGCGACCAACCTGTTGTCAACAGCGCCCGCGTGGCCGAGTTGAAGCAGGCGGTTGCCGATGGCAGCTACAAAGTCGACAGCAACCGCGTCGCCAGCAAATTGCTCAACTTCGAAGCCCAACGCTAGGCTCCGGCCTGCGTCAGGCTTTTGGACGCTTAAAAACCAAGGCCAGCCATGCACGACACCACTCTGCTGCAACTGATCACCGATGATTTTGCCCCCGCTCAAGACCTGCTTGAGTTGCTGCGCGCCGAATCCCTGGCGCTCCATGGTCGCAATATGCTCGAGCTGGAAGAAATTCTGGCGCGCAAGCAAGCGCTGATCGTTCTGCTGGAACAGCATGGCCGCAAGCGTAGCCAGCTACTCGCCGGCCTCAATTTGCCCACCAACCGTGCAGGCCTGGAACAACTCGCCGCGCAGTCCAGTATTGGTGAGCAATTGCTGAGTCAGAGCGATGTGTTGACCCAGTTGCTGGCCGATTGCCAGACCGCCAACGAGCTCAACGGTCGTAATATCCAGGTTCAGCAAGCAACCACCGCAAACCAGTTGAAGATCCTGACCGGCGGTGAAACACCCGCCCTCTATGATGCGCGCGGCTCAACGGCCAGGTCCATGAAACCGCGCCCGCTCAGTCAGGCTTGAACCGGGCCTTGCGCGTGCTCTATCAAGGCGCGCAACATGCTGGCAAAATGCTAGCTCTTGCGTGCAGTTGTATTTTGTCTGGAGATTGATGAACCGTGTCCAATGCCCCAAGCGCGGATGATGCTCCGCAGCCACCCAAGGTGCTTAGCACGCCTCTGGAAATTTCCGCCAACCTGCGGATGCTGCAGGAAAGTCACGACCCGCTGATCATCACCTTTCATGAGCGCAGCCAGCGCTTCCAGAGTTTTGTGATCGACGTCAACCGCGAAGCCGGCACCCTGGCCCTGGACGAAATGATGCCGCGCGACGGCGAGCGCTTCCTGTTGGCCGGCGAGCCATTCCGGGTCGAAGGTTTCCATGAGGGCGTGCGAATCGCCTGGGAACAGCCGCAACCCATGACCATCGACGAGACCAATGGTTGCTACCGTGGCTCGATGCCCGATGAAGTGGTCTATCACCAACGTCGCAATGCCTTCCGTGCCGCCCTGAAGCTGGCCGCGCTGGTCAATGTCGAGCTGGGTGGCGAAAAGCTCAAGGCGCCGTTGACCGGCAAACTGCTGGACATCTCCGCCACCGGTTGCAAACTGCGTTTCGACGGCGATATTTCCGACCGCCTGCAACTGGGCCAGGTCTACGAGCGCTTTATTGCCGCCCTGCCCTTCGGCCCGATGACCGCCCCCGTGGAACTGCGCCACCTGCACTTCGAGGAAAGGATCAACACCACCTTCGCCGGCGTGCGCTTCCACAACATGAGCGGTCTGGTCCAGCGCCAGGTCGAGCGCTTCGTCTATCAGTTGCAGCGTGAAGCGCGGCGCTTCGATAAAGACGACGACTTCTGATCCAGCAGTCGCCATAAAAAACGGGCCACCCTTATCAGGTGGCCCGTTTTTTTTCGTTCAACGTTTCAGTTGCTCGACTTGTGCGCCGGCTCCGGGTCCGACTCGTCCACCTCGGGCACGACCTCAGCCTCGGAGGGTGTCGGCACGACGCTGTCACACATCTGATCCAGCACGATCTGCTCATCGACCCGTGGGTCAAGCGCCGCGCCAAGGGGCGACATGGCTTCCGGCATGACCACGTGTTGCAGCGGCGCATCCTCGACCTGATGCAGGTTGGTCACCGCCTTCGGTCGGATCCGCCACACCAGCATCAAGGCGAAGAAGCTGAAAAACGCGTAGAGCATCTGGCTACCGAACAGTTTCATCAGCACACCCGCCACCAAGGGCCCGATACTGGCGCCTATGCCATAGGTCATCAGCAGCATGGCCGTCAGCGAGACCCGGCGATCGCCTTCGATATGATCGTTGGAAAAGGCCACTGCCAGCGGATACAGGCAGAACTGCAGCAAGGAGACCATGAACCCCGAGGCGAACAGCACTTCCAGCGGCGCATGGGACATGATTGCCAGGGGCAATGAGGCCAACGCCAGCAAGAAGGCAATGCTGCGAATCAGCACCGCCCGGTCATAACGATCCGAGATCCAGCCCAGCGGCCACTGCACCAGGAAACCGGCGAAAATGCAGCAGCCCATGAACAGACCCACCTGCTCAGTGGTAAGCCCCTGCTGGGACGCATACAAGGGGGCCAGGCCGTAAAAGGAGCCGACGATGATCCCGGCGCCCAGGACGGTGGTCAGCGACTGCGGCACCCGCTTCATGAAGAAACGCGGCTCCAGCGGCGCCGGATGCAGCGGTGCAGGGTGAATCCGCCGGGTCATCGCCACGGGCACCAGGCACAGGGCAAAGCACATTGCCACTGCCATCAGCAGTTCCAGGCCCAGGGCCGGATGCAGGACCAGGATCATCTGCCCGAGGATCAGCCCCAGGTAGGAGGCAATCATGTAGCCGCTGAAGACCACGCCGCGCTGCTTGGCTTCCGCCTGCTCGTTGAGCCAGCTCTCGATGACCATGTACTGGCACATCATCCCCAGGCCCACGATCATCCGCAGGAACAGCCAGGCCGGCAACCAGTCGATCAAGCCATGGCCGAGCACCGCCGCACCGACAATACCGGCACAGGTGGCATAGGCGCGGATATGGCCGACCCGGGCAATCAACCGGTGGCCGATCTTGCCGCCCAGCACCAGGCCGAAGTAGTTGGCGGCCATCAAGGCACCCACCCACAGGCTGTCGACATGTTCGGCGGCCAGGCGCAGGGCCAGGTAGGTACTCAGCAGGCCGGAGCCGATCAACATCATCAGCGAGGCGAAATACAGTGCTCGAAAGGGTTTCCAGATTTGGCGCATCGGCGTTCCGAGCGGCTCCTTGAATAGGGTATCGGGCTATCCGACAAGATAGCCCGAACGGGACGACTACAGCTATGCCTGAGAGGCCAGAACACGACGCTCCCAGGGGGTAATTTCATCCAGGAAACTGGTCAGCTCCATGCTCTTGGAAGCGATATAGCCTTCGATGAACACGCTGCCGAACAACTCCCTGGCCAACGGACTACGTTTCAGACGTTCGAGCGCGGCATGCAAGGTACATGGCAACGACAAAGAATCCGGAACTTCGAATTCACCCTGGATAGCCGGCGTCGGTTCCAGCTCGTGCTCGATCCCGTAAAGGCCCGCCGCCAGGCTCGCGGCAATCGCCAGATAGGGATTCGCATCGGCTCCCGGCAAGCGGTTTTCTACCCGCCGCGCCACTGGAGCGCTGGCCGGAATACGCAAACCGGCCGAGCGGTTGTCATGGGACCAGCAAGCGTTGTTCGGCGAGGCAAAGGGATGGCACAGCCGCTGGTAGGAATTCACGTTCGGTGCGAACAGCGCGGTGAAGTCCGCCAGGCAGGCCTGCTGCCCACCGATGAAATGCCGGAAGGTCGCGGTCGGCTCGCCGTTGGCATCGCTGAACACATTGCGCCCGCTGTCGGCCGCCACCACGCTCTGATGAATATGCATGGAACTGCCAGGGGTGTGAGCCAGCGGCTTGGCCATGCAGACCACGGTCAGGCCGTGCTTGAGGGCGAC
The DNA here is from genome assembly GCF_023242345.1 of Pseudomonas sp. MWU12-2037. Classification (NCBI taxonomy): domain Bacteria; kingdom Pseudomonadati; phylum Pseudomonadota; class Gammaproteobacteria; order Pseudomonadales; family Pseudomonadaceae; genus Pseudomonas; species Pseudomonas sp. MWU12-2037. Next base: position 39,211 of record NZ_JALLIZ010000030.1, read on the forward strand.
TTCCTTGAGCAGGTGCTTGAACAGGAAAGTCTGGTCGGCCAGCAGCAACGGATCGCCATGCAGCAGGTTGATCTCGAACTGGCTGACGCCCATTTCGTGCATGAAGGTATCCCGGGGCAGTCCCAGGGCGGCCATGCATTCGTAGACTTCGCTGAAGAAGGGGCGCAAGCCGTTGTTGGAACTGACGCTGAACGCCGAATGGCCCTCCTCGCGTCGACCGTCCAGGCCCACTGGCGGCAGGAAGGCCTGGGTCGGGTCGGGGTTCGGGGCAAAGACGAAGAACTCCAGCTCGGTCGCGACCACTGGCGCCAGGCCACGGGCCGCATAACGCGCGATCACCGCCTTGAGCTGGCCACGGGTCGAAAGGCTGGAGCTTTCGCCACTCAGTTCGTCCGCATCACAAATGGCCAGGGCACGGGGTTGCCGGCTCCAGGGCAAGCGGTGAATCTGCTGGGGATCGGCGTTGAGCGCCAGGTCGCCGTCGTCACTGCCGTAGAAACGTGCCGGCGGGTAACCGCCCATGATGCATTGCAGCAAGACCCCGCGAGCCATCTGCAGGCGCCGCCCTTCGAGAAAGCCCTCGGCGGTCATCACCTTGCCGCGGGGTACGCCATTGAGGTCCGGGGTGACACACTCAATCTCATCAATGCCGGTCAGTCGCTGGGCGAGTGAACGCTGGCCATCGGTCGTCATGACTCAATCCTTGTTGTTGTACGGGCCGCTAACGGCGTCCTGTACAAAATACGCATCACCCGTTCAGGATTTCAAGCAGGGAATACAGAAAAGACTGACCGAACAATCAGGGTACGCCCTGGCGATTGCACTCACGGCAGATAAAGACTGAACAAGGCCCCGCCCAAGGTCCCGCCATTGGCGATCTCGATCCGCCCGCGCACGCCGTTGCGCTCGTGCAGCCCGGCAATCCGCGCAGCGAAATACAACCCCAGGCCGGTACTGCCGGTCGCCGGGTTGATGCCCTGGACATAATCGGCCTGGCGCTCGACCATCTGTTCCGGGTAACCGGGACCGTCATCATTGATGGTCAGCACCAATTGCTCGCCCTCTTCGCGGACACTGATCAACAGCGCATGACAGGCGTAGCCGATGGCATTGGTGACGATATTGCCGACCACCGAACCGATCAGTTCCCGGTCGAAGAAACCCAGCGGACTGAAATCACCGACCTCACAGCTGGCGACGATCCCACGGCTGCTCAGCAGCTCCTGGCGCCCAGCCAGTTGCGCGCCGATAAAATCGTCCATCTCATGGTAATCCGGGCGCAGCGGCAGCTGATTGACCCCTAGCTTGTACAGTCCGAGCAGTTGCACCAGCATGGTATTGAGATGCGCGAACTCATACTCGATCACACTGTGCTCGGGGGTTTCGCGCTGGGCATCGGGCAAGCGCGCCAACCACTGGCCATGGGCCTGTGTCAGCATCGCCAGGGAGTTCTTCATGTCATGCACGGTGGAGGCAATCACCGTGGAAAAATCCAGCCCCTCGTGAGTCTCACTCATTCGCCAAATGCCCGGGTGCGCAATTTCTGATACCTCTCATAACGGGGGTCGCTGTCCGGCATCTTGCCGACCATTTTCAGACAGCCGCGACACTCCTCGAGCACTGCGGCATCGCCGCCCTTCTGGGCAATGACGAGCAGCGCCTGGGCCGCGTTCAAGGCAATACTGATGTTCTTCGGTTGCAGCGCCAAAGCCCGGCGGAACAGATCCACGGCCTCGTCCAGGTTGCCGCCCTTGTAGCTGCGCACGCCCTGCACGTTGAGATCGATGGCCGCCTTGCCGCCGCCAAGGATCTCCGGGTCGGAGGTCAGCTTGGCGATCCCCTTCATCACCGTCGGATCGTCGCCGTAGATTTCCACGCAGTTCTTCAGCATCGAAGCGCCAGCATCAGCCTGGCCCAGTTGCTGCAGCTGCTTGGCCACCAGCAGCGCGGCCTCGGCGCTCATGAAGTTCTCCATGCCGTCCAGGCGCGACATCGCCTGCTCGGTGAGCTTGTCGGCGGTTTCGGCATCGTTGAGCAGCAGGCTGGTGGCCTTCATCAAGCGCGCCCGCACCTGCAAGCCCTGGTCGTTGGCGTTTTCCTTGGCGACCGCGCTCAGAGTCTGGTTGATCTCCAGCCGGGTACGGGTGTCCAGGCCACGCTCGCTGCCCTTGCTGATCAGCGCATGGGCCAGGCCGAGGTTGCTCTCAGGGTCCTTGAAACGCGATTGCTCGCCCTGGTACACGGCCTGGCGATAAGCTCGGGAAGCACTTTCAAAATCTTCATTGGCCAAGGCCAGCTTGCCCAGCATCGACTGTCGGCGCACCGCCAGCGGCGAGAGGCGTACAGCCTCTTCCAACACGCTCTGTGCACGCCGGGTATCGCCTTCCTGCACCAGCACCTCGGCCAGGCCGTCATAGAGCGCCGGCATCATCGGAAACGCCTTGAGCGCGGTCTCATAGAGCGCCTTGGCCTGGACGACCTGGTTGCGTTTGAACAGCAACTGCCCCATACGCGCATAAGCCCAGGGCAACGGACGGTCGGCGAGGATGCCGGTGAGAAAACGTTCCAGGGGTTCGAACTGATTCAGGTTCCACATCGCGTCGGCGCGGTAGCGCAGGCACAACGGAGCGAAACGGCTGTCCTGCTGGGTCAGGCGGGTGCAGGCGGCCAGCACCTCGGCCGGCTTGTCGCGGTCCAACGCCTCCATGATCGGCTTGAGCAGGTTCTTGCGCTGCACCAGCTTTTCCAGGCGCTGGGCCAGGCTGGCACGGTTGAACGGCTTGGTCAGGTAGGCATCGGGCTCGTGTTCGAGGGCCGAGAGCACCATGGCCTGGCTGCTTTCGGCGGTGACCATGACAAACACGCTTTCATGGCTGATCAGCTTGTCGGTCATCAGGTCTTCGAGCACCTGCTGGCCGTTCTTCTTGCCATCGCCCAGGTGGTAGTCATGCAGCACGAAATCGTAACGTTTCTGGGCGCACATGCGCAGCGCCTGTTCCCCGGTGTCGGCGGTGTCCACTTCCTTGACCCCCAACTCCCGCAGCATGGACCGGACTGAACTGCGGAAATCGGAGAAATCATCGACGATAAGAAAGTTTTTTTGGTGATACGCCAGCATCGAGATTCCTGTCATGGGAAATAGAAGATGAGCCCGTGGGCAATCACCAGAGCGGGTTCAGCTTCCCTGCTACCTTCGCGCGCAGATAATAACTAACAGCATTTTGCCATCAAGCGACTTTACAGCATCGTACAAAATCCCAGGCAAAAAGCGACCTTTTGCCAAGCGTAGCGGCAAAAGCTATAGAGGCTTGATCAACCAGTTGAGACACACCCTCAGCCCACGGCAGCGGATTCTACGGTTGTCTTCAACAGGGTATCGTCAGGCGCCGCGAAAACCTGAGACTCGGACGAAGGGTTGTCAGCATCGACCACGGCAAGTAGGCAACCCGTTAACGACCCACCTGGCGTATTTCCAGCAGCGCAAACAGCTGGATACCGGCCAGCATGGCCAGCACGAACACGATGGCCTGCCAATGCCCGGTCAGCAGAATCGCCACCGCCGGTCCCGGGCAGATGCCAGCGATTCCCCAGCCCACGCCAAACAGCAGGCTGCCGCCCACCAGGCGGACATCCAACCCGCGTTTGAGCGGTATCTGCATGGCCGCTCCCAACAGGGAGTGCTTGTGTTTGCCGGCCCATCGGAATGGCAAGGCCGCCACGACCACGGCCCCCAGCATGACCAGTCCCAGGGAAGGATCCCAGGCCCCCGCCAGATCAAGAAACCCCAACACCTTGGCCGGGTTGGCCATACCGGCCAGCAGCAGGCCGATGCCGAATATCAGACCGCCCAAAAAAGCCGTCAGCTTGGTCATAGCCAGACTCCCAACACATGGCGAAGAACATGGACCGTGGCAAATCCCGCGGCCATGAAGCACAGCGTGGCCACAATGGAGCGTGGCGACAGCCGTGAAATGCCACACACACCGTGCCCGCTGGTGCACCCCGAGCCATAACGGGTTCCCAATCCCACCAGCAGGCCCGCCAGCACCAAGCCGGGGACTCCGGTCTCGAAGCGGATCGTCGGCAGCGCATGGAACGCCCCCCACAACAACGGCGCCAGCAGCAGACCCAGTAGAAACAAGGCCTTCTCGCCCCACCCTTCGCTGCCGCGCTGAAGCAGGCTGCCGAGTAAGCCGCTGATGCCGGCAATACGGCCGTTGGCGAGGATGAACAGAGCCGCCGCCAGCCCGATCAGCGCGCCTCCAGCCAGTGCCGACCACGGCGTAAAGTCAAGCCAGTCGATAGTCATATCGCCCCGTCCGCTGAATAAAGAGAGTATGCATGGTCGTGAGTGCAGTCGACCTGCGTCAATGTTTCGGCCCCCATGGGCGGATATGGTCACAACAGTAGCGACTCTCCTTGAAAAAACCGACTCACGGAGCTGAACAATCATGCCAGTGAGTCGATATAAAAAAACATAACAAGCTTGCTCCTCGACCCGGGATTTCCTATGAAGTGGAAAATACGCAACAAGGTTCTGCTGCTATCTGTGATTCCTGCCCTCCTGCTGGCTTTGATTATTCAACTGCTGGCCTTTTCCGAGCAGCAGGCCATGGGCGAGCGAAGTATCGAGGAGACGCGCCAGACCTTGATAAAAACCCGCAAGGACGAGCTGGTGCATTACCTCGATCTGGCCTACAGCGCCATCAAGCCGCTTTATGAAGGGGCCGATGCCATGAGCCCCGCCACCCAGGAAGAGGCCAAGCGTCGACTGCGCGACCTTCACTATGGGCAAGACGGCTATTTCTTCGGCTACAACGACAAGGGCGACAGGATTTTCCTGGCCGCCGGCAAGGACGATGGAAAAAATTTCTGGGACCTGAAAGACAGCCACGGCACTTACCTGATCCGAGAACTGATCGGTGCCGCCAAGCGCGGCGGTGATTTCGTCACCTACTACTTCCCCAAGCCCGGTAATGACGACACCGCCTACCCCAAGCTGTCCTACGCCATTTACCTGGACAAATGGAACTGGATCGTCGGCGCCGGGTTTTATGTCGACGGCCTGGACGCCCTGATCGCCACGCAAACGCAACACCAGCAGCAGGCCATGGATGCCCTGCGCTGGAAGCAATGGGGCATCATGGGGGTGCTGCTGATCGTGCTCAGCCTCGTCGCAGCCTATGTCGCTCGCAGCATCGTCAGACCACTCGGCCTGCTGACCCGCAGCTTGCAGGACTTGGCCAGCGAAGACGGCGACCTCACCCGTCAGCTGCCCATCGATGGCAATGAGGAAACCGCCGAGCTGGCCGGTGCCTTCAATCAGTTCGCCGGAAAAATCCGCCATATGGTGCTGGAGCTGGCCCGCTGCGCCCAGCAGTTGCAGGAGCGCAACGAACAACTCAAGCAAAGTGCCCAGCATGCCGCCGATGCGCTGACACGCCAGACCCGTGACGCCGAGCAGGTCACCCACGCCATGGAGCAGATGGCCCTGGCCACCCACAACGTGGCGGAGTCGGCGCAGAATGCCGCCCAGGCGACCCGCAATACCGATGAGCAGGCCCAGGCCATGCAAACCAACGTGAGCGACACCGTCAATGCCATTGGCGGTCTGGCGCGGGATATCGAAAAAGCCGCCCAGGATATCCAGACCCTGGGCAGCGATGTGGAGTCCATCGGCTCCATCCTCGATGTGATCCGCGGCATTGCCGAGCAAACCAATCTGCTGGCCCTCAACGCCGCCATCGAAGCCGCCCGCGCGGGAGAACAGGGGCGTGGGTTTGCCGTGGTCGCCGACGAAGTCCGCTCGCTGGCCCAGCGTACCCAGCAAAGCACCCAGGAAATACAGGCCAAGATCACTCAACTGCAACAAGGCGCCCGAGCGGCGGTCAGCACCATGCAGAGCAGCCTCGGTGGCAGCGAGCTGGCAGTGACCAAGGTCAACGGTACCGGCCAGATCCTGGCCCAGGTCAGCAATGCGGTGTCCGAGATCAACGGCATGAACAACCAGATCGCGACCGCCGCGGAAGAACAGTCGAGCATTGGCGCCGAGGTGAACCAGAGCCTGGCGCAAATCAGCCAGCACATCAACGACACCCAGGCCATCACCACGCGCAACAACGAAATGTGTGTCGAGCTGGATCAGCTGTCGCGGGAATTGGGACTACTGGTCAAGCGTTTCAGGGTCTGACGGTTCGAAAAGGGCGCTGTCCATCCTGACGCGCCCAAGGGAACCGAGACAAATGAATGATTCTTCATTTCAAAATATTACTAAAAATCACACTACAGTCATCAGACAGAAATATTTCAGGAATTAAATCGTAACGTCTCTTTATAGGTGGGTCACTCCACTTAACCCTTTCATTGAGGTGTTTGATGTTGCTGACTAAAAAAGGCCTGTCTGTCCTGCTGGCTTCTCTGTGCCTGAGCGGTGTCGCTCACGCGACCGATGTGACCGGCGCTGGCTCCAGCTTTGTCTATCCGGTCCTGTCCAAGTGGTCCCAGGACTACAGCAAAGACTCCAGCAATCGCATCAACTACCAGTCGATCGGCTCGGGTGGCGGTATTGCCCAGATCAAGGCGGCGACCGTGGACTTCGGCGCTTCCGACGCCCCACTGTCGGCGGACGACCTCAAGGCTGGCGGCCTGGGTCAATTCCCTAGCGTGATTGGCGGCATCGTGCCGGTGATGAACATCGACGGCGTCGCAGCGGGCCAATTGAAGCTCGACGGCGAAACCCTGGCGAAAATCTTCCTGGGTGAAATCACCGAGTGGACCGACCCGGCCATCGTTGCCCTGAACCCGGGCGTGAAACTGCCTGGCGGTAAAATCACCGTGGTTCACCGTTCTGACGGCTCGGGTACCTCGTACAACTTCACCAACTACCTCGCTAAAGTGAGCGATGGCTGGAAATCCAAAATCGGCTTCGGTACCACCGTGCCTTGGCCAGTCGGCGTCGGCGGCAAAGGCAACGAAGGTGTCTCCGCCTACGTGAAGCAGATCAAGAACTCCATCGGTTATGTCGAGTACGCTTACGCTCTGCAGAACAAGATGACTCACGCACAGCTGAAAAACGCCGCCGGCAAGTTCATCCAGCCTAACGCCAAAGCGTTTGCGGCGGCTGCCGACACCGCCGACTGGGCCAACGCCAAAGACTTCAACCTGATCATGACCAACGCTCCTGGCGATGGCGCATGGCCGATCACGGCGACCACCTGGATCATCATGTACAAACAACCGAAGAATGCCGAGCAGAGCCAGGCAGCCTTCAACTTCTTCAAATGGTCGCTGGAAAATGGCCAACAACAGGCCTCGGCGCTGGACTATGTGGCTTTGCCTGACTCCCTCGTCAAGCGCATCGAAGGTTATTGGAAGTCTGACTTCGCCCATTGATCCAGCAATAGCTAAAACACCCCTTCCTCGGGCAGTCTTTGCCGAGTGAAGGGGTTTGTTTGTGAGCAGACTTCTGATGAACGATATAGTGCAACCTCCGACCATGACCATTTACGCTGGCGAAGTGGCGAGTGATGCGCGTGCGACTCGCGATCATCGTCATGATCTCTGGTTCAAGCGCTCGATGATGGGCGCCGCGATGCTGGTGCTGCTACTCCTGGCAAGCATCGCAGCGTCGACACTCTGGGGCGGCAGTCTTGCGCTCAAGACCTTCGGTTTCGGTTTTCTTACCAGCACTGAGTGGGATGCGGTCAATAACCACTTTGGTGCCCTGGTGCCGATTTACGGCACCCTGGTGACGTCCTTCCTGGCGTTGCTGATTGCGGTTCCCGTCAGCTTCGGCATTGCGATTTTTCTGACTGAGGTCGCACCACCTTGGCTACGGATGCCCGTCGCCTCGGCGGTTGAATTGCTCGCGGGGATTCCATCGATCATCTACGGCATGTGGGGCCTGTTCGTATTCGGCCCGTTCATGGCTGAACATCTGTCTCCCTGGATCAACGATTACCTGGGTTCGCTACCTTTGGTCGGTTCGCTGTTTCAGGGGCCGCCCCTGGGTATCGGCATGCTGACCGCCGGCATCGTCCTGGCAATCATGATCATGCCCTTCATCACCTCGGTCATGCAGGAAGTGTTTCGTAGCGTTCCCACGCCACTCAAAGAGTCTGCCTATGCGTTGGGCGGCACTACCTGGGAAGTGGTCTGGGACATCGTCCTGCCTTACACCCGCTCTGCGGTGGTCGGCGGCATTTTCCTCGGACTGGGACGGGCATTGGGCGAAACCATGGCGGTGACTTTCGTACTGGGTAACGCTCAACAGTTCTCGGCCTCCTTGCTGATGCCAAGCAGCTCCATCGCTTCGGTCATCGCCAACGAGTTCAGCGAAGCCTATACCGACCTGCATCGTTCGGCGCTGATTGCCCTGGGCTTCTTGCTGTTTATCGTCACCTTTATCGTATTGGCGCTGGCGCGACTCCTGCTGATGCGGCTTTCACGCAAGGAGGGTGTATGACCGGTAACGAACGCCTCTACCGAATCCGTGCCTTCAAGAATCAGTTGGCGATGGTGCTCAGTTGTGGCGCCACGGTCTTCGGCCTGGTCTGGTTGGTGTGGATCCTGCTGACCACGATCATCAACGGCTTTCAGGCGCTCAATCTTCGCCTCTTCACCCAGATGACACCGCCACCGGGTGTGGAAGGCGGCCTGGCCAACGCGTTCTATGGTAGCGCCCTGATGTCGGCGATCGCCCTGCTGATCGGCACGCCGATCGGCTTGATGGCGGGCATCTGGCTGGCGGAGTTCGCCCGTCACTCGCGCCTGGGCAACGTCGTTCGTTTCATCAACGACATCCTGCTCTCGGCGCCGTCGATTGTGCTGGGCTTGTTCGTCTACACGGCGGTGATCCTGCCATTGAACCTGCTGACCAATCACCAGTCCGGTTTCTCCGCGATCGCCGGGGCCCTGGCCTTGGCGCTCCTGGTGATTCCAGTGGTGGTCAGGACCACCGACGAGATGCTTCAACTGCAACCCACCACCTTGCGCGAGGCTGCTCTGGCATTGGGTGTCCCGCAGTGGAAATTGACGCTGCAAATCGTCCTGCGCGCGGCGAAAGCCGGTGTGCTGACCGGTATCTTGCTGGCGCTGGCCAGGATCACCGGTGAAACGGCACCACTGCTGTTTACCGCTTTCGGCAACCAGTTCTGGAGCAGCAATCTGCTCAAGCCGATTGCCAGCGTCCCCGTGGTGATCTTCCAGTACGCCATGAGTCCTTTCGAGGACTGGCATTCCCTGGCCTGGGCGGGCGCATTGGTACTGACCTTGTTCGTACTGATCCTCAGCCTTCTGTCCCGTTTGATCCTTTTGCGCAATAGGTTGACTTGATGAATAGCCGTGACCTTGGCAACGAAAAAACCAAAATTCGCGTTCGTGGCCTGGAGTTTTTTTACAACAACCAGCGCTCACTGAAGTCCATCGACATGGATATTCCAGAGAAACGCATCACTGCGATCATCGGGCCTTCAGGTTGCGGTAAATCGACACTGCTGCGGGTATTCAACCGGATCTACTCCATGTATCCGAAGCAGGAGGCGCGTGGCGAGGTACTGCTCAACGGCGAGAACATTCTCGCGCCGGGCTACTCGATGAACCGCCTGCGCAGTCATGTCGGCATGGTCTTCCAGAAGCCGGTACCGTTTCCGATGTCGATCTACGACAACGTGGCCTATGCCGTGCGCCACCATGAGCAGCTATCCCGCCATGAGATGGACGAGCGTGTCGAGCAGGCCTTGAGTGGTGCCGCGCTGTGGGATGAGGTCAAGGATAAGCTCAAGCAAAGCGCACAGGGCCTCTCGGGCGGTCAACAGCAACGTCTGTGTATTGCGCGGACGATTGCCTTGCGGCCACAGGTCTTGCTCCTGGATGAGCCGACCTCCGCACTTGACCCGATTTCCACCGGGCGCATCGAGCAGTTGATCACTGAACTGAAAGAGCAGTACACCATCATCATCGTGACCCACAACATGCAGCAAGCGGCACGGGTATCGGACTACACCGCGTTCATGTTCATGGGTGAGCTGATCGAGCATGCGATGAGCGACACCATCTTCACCAATCCGAAGAAAAAGCAGACCGAAGACTACGTTACTGGTCGCTTTGGCTGATTCGGACGCGAATAGAGAGACCACCTGCAGAGGTGGTTTTTTTATGCCTGGGATTTAGTGGCTATGCATGGCTGTAGGGAGGGGGTTGCTGCCGAGGATGCCCGCGAGCCTTGTATCGCTCATATGGCCGTCATCGCCGGCAAGCCGGCTCCTACAAGAGCCAGGCACGGCGATGTCCCTGAGGTGGAACACCGAGCTGTGGGAGCTGGCTTGCCGGCGATGAGGCCCGCAAGCCTTGCAGCGCCTGAACCGGCCTCTTCGCGGGCAAGCCCGGCTCCTACAGTCCTGTGCCGTACACAAGATCGGTGAACGACACCACACTGTAGGAGCCGGGCTTGTCGGATCGCCGCACCG
>NZ_JALLIZ010000031.1:0-49596 GCF_023242345.1 Pseudomonas sp. MWU12-2037
CGACCTGACCGCCGACATTTTTGTCGTTTGGTAAACCGCTATCGCCGGCAAGCCGGCTCCTACAATGACCGTGTGTTACTTGCCGCCCAGGGCGCCACCGGCTGCACCACCCAGGCCGGCACCGATGGCCGCTCCGGTCTTGCCGCCCAACTGGTTGCCCAGCAGCGAGCCACCGGCTGCACCGAGGCCGCCGCCAATGGCTGCCTTGGTTTTCTTGCCTTTCTTGGCTGCTACGGCACCACCGGCCGCGCCGCCCAGGCCCGCGCCGACTGCTGCGCCGGTGCTGCCGCCCATCTTCTGGCCCAATACGTTGCCCAGGGCGCCGCCCAGACCACCGCCGACCGCGGCCTGTGTGCCGCCCGCCGCCATGGCGCCTTGGGCAAACAGGGCGCTGAGGGCCAGGACGGTAAGTGCTTTACGCATGTTGCAAACCTCGAAAGAAAATGGAACGGCAATTGTCACCGCCTCCGGTTGGCGAAGCAAATACTGTTGTTGGTGATATCAAAGCATCCAACCGCTTCTTTCAGGAATAAAAAACCACTGTTTGTGCTCCATTATGGTTCATCTCAAGCCATGAAAAACATGTGGTTATTGAAGGGGTTATGTCAATAGGAAGCTGAAAAACATCTTGTTACAGATTGTCGCAGTGGGTTAATATTGCCCTGCGTTCACCTACCACGGTTTATGCATTTTTAAGCCCCAAGCGTCCATCAGCCGCTTGGGCTTTTTTTTGCCTGGAGTTTGTCTGTCGGTGTCGGCGGATATCAGTGAATTGTGGGGGCGTGAGTGCTCAGGGAGGGGGTTGGCCCGAATGGGCGCAGCTTGGTCGCGGCATGACCAAACCCGGCAGAATTTGATTTATCCATGACAAGGAGAGCAGGGTGCGGGTTATTGGCTGGTTGAAATTCATATTGATGGCTATCGGATTCATTGCGGTCTTGAAGTACGGTTTCATGGCCTTGATACCCTTTGGCGGCGACTCTGGCGATGATACGTCCATCCAGGTTTATCCTTCTCCTAACGGGCGGTACAGCGTTGCCCATGTCTGGCATACGGGAGGGGGGGCTCTGGCGCCATTTTGTTGGGACAGTCTCTTTGTTTTCGATAATTTGCTGGATGTTGCCGAGGTTGTTAAAAAACCTGACTACGAAGTTTACTCCTCCGAATGCGATACGTTTTCTGATCATGAGATATCGCCCAAAGTGCAATGGGCGTCCAATCATGATCTTCAGATCGATTTCGCGATTGTTACGACGCGCATGTACAGCCGCCAGGTGAGCCTGCGAGGCCTTGACGCGTCGGGAGCCATACAGATCAAGTTTTCTGCTTATCGCTGACAGTGGATCTGGCAGCGCCTTCTTGTCGGCCTGTGCCCGTGGCTGGGGATGACCCCGGCCATGGCGTGTGTTCGTCCATGATCGGGGCCATGACTAAACCTCATGCCCCCATGACTTTTAATGGTTACAGCCCCCTCCAGCCCCAGTGATAAAAAAGCGCAAACACCAGCTCACTCATAAAAACAAAGAGCGTTTGCACCATGACCCAGCCCCACTGCCGCGTCCTCGCCAGCTTTCTGCTGCGCTCTGCGTTTCCCGACTTTGACCGTTCGTGCCCCAGGGCGCGTGCGCGTTTCTGATCACCCTCAATTCCCTGCGTCCGCGAGATAAAACCCATGAAAGAACAAGACCTGTACATCGGCGAAGGCTTCGAAGGCCCCGGCGTGAACGCCGCCCATATCAATATTCTGATCGGTCCGCGCAACGGCCCTGCCGGCCAGGCCTTTGCCAACAGCCTGGCGTCGCCAAGCCAGGGTCATTGCCCATTTATGGTGATCGCCCAGCCGAATATCCCGGTCAAGCCGATGACCCTCTACGTCAACAAGGCCGCCATCGGCAGCGACTTCCACGGCAATGCCACCTGGGGCGCGTCCCAGGCCGGGATCGCCAAGGCCGTGCTCGAAGCCTTGCTCGACGGCACCCTGCCGGCCGAGGCCGAGGACGAGTGGGCCATCGTCACCGCCAACTGGGTCAATCCTTCCTGCGATGACCTCGACGCCGTCTACCTGAACAACTACAACGCCTGCCGCACCGCGATCCGCGCCGCCCTGACCGGCCTGCCGGTACGTGCCCAGCTCGCCGATGTGGTCAACCACATCGCCAACCCTTTCTACACCCCGAAAGCCTGAGGTCCGCGCCATGCAATACATTCGTCTGGGCAATTCCGGCCTGCAGGTTTCCAAGCTGTGCCTCGGTACCATGAACATGGGTACGCCGGATTGGAAGCCGTGGATCTTCGATGAGAAGAAAAGCGAACCGATCGTCAAGCACGCGCTGGACAACGGGGTGAACTTCATCGACCTGGCGGACTTCTATTCCGCCGGCGTCGGCGAGGAAGTGGTGGGGCGCATTCTCAAGCGCCTGACCCGTCGCGAAGACATTGTGGTGACCACCAAGGTCGGCTACGGCACCCGCAGCGGGATCAACGCCAGCGGCCATTCGCGCAAGCACATCATGGACAGCATCGACGCGTCCCTGAAACGCCTGGATATGGACTACGTCGATGTCTTCATGCTGCATTACTTCGACGTGAACACGCCGGTCGAGGAAACCATGAGCGCCATGAACGACATCGTGCGTTCCGGCAAGGCTCGTTATATCGGGGTCTCGACCATGCTCACCGGGCAGTTGGCGAAGATCCTCATGGCCTGCGAGCGCAATGGCTGGGTCAAGCCGATCAATATGCAGCTGCAACTGAACTGCGCCTACCGCGAAGAAGAGCGTGAGATGCTGCCGTTCTGCCGTGATCAGGGCCTCGGGGTCTCGGTGTTCAGCCCGCTGGCGCGCGGCCTGCTGACCGGCGACGTGCAGTCGACCCGCAACCAGACCGACTTCTTCACCCAACAGATGTACAGCGATGAAGCGTCTTTCGAAATCGCCCATTCGGTGCAGCGTGTCGCCCGCCGTCGCGGTGTCTCCAATGCGCAGATCGCCCAGGCCTGGGTGGTCAATCACCCGGGCGTGGATTGCATGCTGGTGGGCGCCGACACCACCGAACAGTTCGACAGTGCCCTGGCGGCCCTGGAGACCCGCCTCGACGCCGACGAGCTGTACGAGCTGGAACGCAACTACACCCCGTGCGATGTGATCAACGATTACACCGCCGGCAAACGTATCCTGCGCTCGGCCCGTCCGGCCGAGGCAGCTTTCACCTTGACCGAGGCCGTGGCATGAGCGAGTTGATCCGTACCGGTAACTACATCGATGGCCAATGGTCCAGCGGCGGGCCGACTTACCCGGTGCTGAACCCGGCCAATGGTGAGTTGATCGTTGATGTCCAACGCGCCGGCGCTGAAGAAACCGTCCTGGCCATTGCCGCCGCCGAGCGCGCCTTGCCGGCCTGGCGCAAGCTGACCGCCAAGGATCGCAGCGTGCGCCTCAAACGTTGGAGCGAACTGATGCTGAGCAACCAGCGTGAGCTCGCCACCTTGCTCAGCCGCGAGCAGGGCAAACCGTTGGCCGAAGCCATGGGCGAGGTGGTCTATGCCGCCAGTTTCCTGGAATGGTTTGGTGAAGAGGCCAAACGCGCCTATGGCGATGTGATCCCGAGCCACAAGGCCGACGCACGGATCATCGTTACCAAGGAAGCCATCGGCGTGGTCGCGGCGATCACTCCGTGGAACTTCCCGCTGGCCATGGTCACCCGCAAAGTCGGCCCGGCCCTGGCCGCCGGTTGCACGATGATCCTCAAGCCTTCGGAAGAGACACCACTGTCGGCCTTTGCCCTGGCGGTACTGGCGGAGCAGGCGGGGATTCCGGCCGGTGTGTTCAACATCGTCTCCGGCGATGCGGTGGCCATCGGCGGCGCGCTGCAAGCGTCATCGGTGGTGCGCAAGCTGTCCTTCACCGGTTCGACCCGCACCGGCAAGCTGCTGATGCGCCAGGCTGCCGACACCTTGAAAAAGGTCTCGCTGGAGTTGGGTGGTAACGCTCCGTTTATCGTGTTCGATGACGCCGACCTGGACGCGGCCGTGAAGGGCGCGATGGCTTCGAAGTTCCGCAACACCGGGCAGACCTGTGTCTGCGTGAACCGCTTCTTCATCCAGGATGGTGTGTACGAGGCCTTTACCACCAAGCTGGCGGAGGCGGTCAAGGCGCTGCGGGTCGGCAATGCGCTGGACGGCGAAACCGAGCAGGGGCCGTTGATCAACAGCGCCGCCTTGAGCAAGGTCGAGCAGCATGTCGGCGATGCGCTGGAAAAGGGCGCCAAGATCTTGTGCGGCGGTCGTCGTCATGCCCTCGGCGGGACCTTTTTCGAACCGACCATCCTCACCGATGTGGGCGATGGCATGCTGATCGCCCAGGAAGAGACCTTCGGCCCGGTGGCGGCGTGCTTCCGCTTCAAGGACGAGGCCGAGGTGTTGCGTCGGGCCAATGACACGCCATTCGGTCTCTCGGCGTATTTCTACAGCCGCGATATCGGCCGTGTCTGGCGCATGGCCGAAGGCCTGGAAGCCGGGATGGTGGGGATCAACGAAGGGATCATCTCCACCGAAGTGGCGCCCTTTGGCGGCATCAAGGAATCGGGCCTGGGACGTGAAGGCTCGCATTACGGTCTGGACGACTACCTGGAAATCAAATACCTGTTGATGGGCGGCCTCTAAGGCACCGTCGCCCCCTCACACCCTGTAGGAGCGAGCTTGCTCGCGATGGACGCAAGGGCGCCGCTGGGTATCAGGCGCCCCGAGTTATCGTTCACGACCATCGCGAGCAAGCTCGCTCCTACAGGGGGGCGTGGGAAGGGCGCGGTAGCGGGTTTCAGTTCTTCTTTTTTGTGTTGCCTCGGAAAACGGCCGGGGATTGCATCGGGCCTTGAGTCAGGGATTGCTCACCAGGCTCAACCACTCGGTAAACAGCCGCACTTTCGACAACCCCTGCTTGTCGTTCGCCACATCCAGCCAATAGCCATACGGCCCGACCACCTCCACCGGGGTGATGGGCAACAGGCTGCCGTTGGCCAGTTCCTTGACGATCATCTGCCGGTCGATCACCGCCAGCCCACCACCGGCCAATGCGGTGTTGATCACCTGGTCCAGGGTGCTGAATTCCAGCCCTTGCCGGGCATCCACGTCTTCACGGCCCATGGCCGCCAGCCAGTTCTCCCAGACCTTGAGGCGCTTGCCGTCGTGCAGGATATGCAGCAGGGGAGAGTGGCGCAGGTCCGGCGCCTCGCCCTGTTCGAACAGCTCCGGGCTCGCCACGGCAATATGCCGCTCCATCACCAGCAACTGGCTGCTGCAATGCGGGTCCGCCTCCAGGCCGAAACGGATCTGGCAGTCGACCTCGGCCAGGCTGTCATGACTGGCCTGGTTGGTCACGCTGAGGCTGATATCCGGGTAGCGCTGGCAGAACGCTCGCAGATGCGCCGACAACCAGCGGGTGGCCCAGGTCGGTGGCGCGAGGATGCGCAGGCGCTGACGCAGGTTAGGCACCCGCACGGCTTGCAGGGCACGTTCGATATGGTCGAAGGCATCGCCCAGTTGCGGTGACAATGCCGTTCCTGATTCGGTCAGTGACAAGCCCCGCGGCGTGCGCACGAACAGCGCGACGCCAAGGTAATCTTCAAGCTGCTTGATCTGTCGGCTGACCGCGCCCTGGGTCACGTTCAGGGACGCGGCGGCCTGGCTGAAGCTGCGATGCCGGGCGACTTCCTCGAACACGCGGAGCATGTTCAGCGAGGGCAGTTGACGCATGAAATGGATACTCCGGACCGGCTGGCGCACACCTGCCGAATACCGCGTTGAAGCGCGGGGCAGACCCGTGTGGAGTCGGTTTATTGTTGTTCTTTTAAGTGTTTTTTCTGTAGGACGTATCTGACTATCACCGGCGGGCCGATGCAAGCGTTGCTTGGCGGGAGTGAGTAAAAAAAGCGGCGGGTATAAAAAAGGTGGGAGAGCCCAGGTGCTCTCCCACAAAAATGCGCAATGAAATGAGGAGCTGGTATGCAGGAGTCGGCAAACCGGCTCCTGCAGGCAGGTCAATCAGAAGTAGTAGCCGATGTTCACGTACAACTGGTTTTTCCAGAGATCGGTCCCGCCGGCCGCAAGACTCTGGGTATAGCTGCTGCCGCCGATGTAAGGATCGTTCTTGCCGATCAGCCATTCGGTGGCGACCCAGAATTTGCTCACCGAGAACGAGGTGCCGAGGATCAGGCGCTGGGAAGTCTTGAAGTCATCCGCCGATTTGTCGAAGGCGCTGTAGTTGGCGTACAGCTTGATCCCGCTGATCTGGTCAAGCAGGTACTTGCCGTCGACGTCGTAGCTCAGGTCGGCGACGTAGAGGTTGCCGCGGCTGGCGACGTTGAAGGTGCCGTCATAGCCGCCGAAGGTCACCACCTCGTTGCTGCCGGGATTGCGTGGCGACATCTGCTGGCGCGCCGCCTGCAATTGCAGGCCCCACGGACCGTCCTTGCCCAGGTAGTGGATGGCCACGGCATTGCGTCGACCGTCTTCGCGGGTGTCGCGGTTTTCCAGGGTCGAGGTCAGGCCCGAGATCCCCACCTCGGATTTCCAGTTACCCAGTTGCATGGCCTTGGCCAGGCGCACCACGGCGGTGTTGTGTTCCTGGTTGTTGCTGCCATCGGTCACATAGCTGTCGGCCCGGGAGACCACGGTGGAGTAGGTGTCGCCGTTGCTGGTGCCGCGCCCTTGCAGGGCCGGGCGCAGGTAGAAGCCGGCTTGCAGGTTCCAGTCGCCGCTCTGCTGGATGTATTTGGCGCCGACCTGTTCCACGTCTTCCAGGCCGACCACGTTGCCCAGGGTTTCATAGAAGGTGCTGCCGAAGTAGGGTTGCAGGCCGAACGGAATCTGGTTCAGGCCGACCTGCACCTGCTGGTCCGGGTTGAATTTGTAGCCGACCCAGGCGGTCTCGGCGAACTGCACCGCGCCGATGCGATCGGTGTACTGGTACGGATAGGAGCGCCCGTAGAAGCGGTACTTGGCGGCGGCGATCCAGGTGTCGGAGTTGTACTTGGCGGTGAGGAACGCGGTGTCGAAGTCGAACTTCTGGATATCGCGATCCGGGGCGTAGTCCCAGCGATAGCGGACAGCGCCGCCGATATCCAGGTTGTCGGTGACCTGGATCGCCATTGCGGGCGTGGAAAGGGCGCCCAACAGCGCCAGCGGGGTTAATGAGCGCAAGGCCCGGGTGGTGTTCAAGTTCATGGTCGCTCCGTCTCTTCTCTAGGTTTATTGTTGGCAACAGCCATCCCGGCCACGGCAAAAGCGTGGTCTGGATGAAAGGGGTAGGGCCCGCTACGACGGAGGCTGCGAACAACGTCCAGGTGGTAGCGGGCCGGGAGGATCAGCCGCCGGCGGCACTCAGGCCCGGTGCCGGTCCCGCCTGGGTTGGCGGTCGCACCGACGCCCCGGGCGCGGCGGCCAGCAGGGTCTGGGTATAGCCATGTCGAGGGTGCAGCAGTACCTGCTCGGCGGTGCCGTACTCGACCACTTCGCCCTGGCGCATCACCGCGATGTGATCGCTGATCTGCGCCGCCACGCGCAGGTCGTGGGTGATGAACAGGATGCTCAGGTTCAGCCGTTGCTGGAGTTCGGCCAGCAATTCCAGCACCTGTTTCTGCACCGAGACATCCAGGGCCGAGACGCTTTCATCGGCAATCAGGACCTGCGGGCGCATGGCCAGGGCGCGGGCAATGCCGATGCGCTGGCGCTGGCCGCCGGAGAACTGCCGGGGCTTGCGTTTCAGGGCGTCGCGCTTGAGGCCGACCTGTTCCAGCAGGTCGCCGGCTTCGATCCAGGCGTCCTTGGCCGACAGTCCCCGCAATTGCGCGGCGCGGGCGATGATGTCGCCGACCCGATGGCGCGGATTGAGCGAGCCGTAGGGGTCCTGGAAAATCATCTGGATCTGCCGCCGGCCCCGGGTCAGTGCCTCGCCCTTGAGGGCGAGGAAGTCGCTGTCGCCGAGCCAGACATGCCCGCTGTCGCTGTCCACCAGGCGGATCGCCGCCTTGACCAGGGTGCTCTTGCCCGAGCCGGACTCGCCGACAATCGCCAGGGTCTTGCCCCTCGGCAGTTGCAGCGAGACATCCTTGAGCGCACAGACTTGACGCCCTTCGACGTGGTAGGTCTTGTTCAGGTGTTCGATCCGCAGGGCGATCTCACCGTCGGCGCAGGGCGCGTGCAGCTCCGGATTCAACGCCGGGACCGCGGCGATCAGCTTGCGTGTGTAGGCGTGGCGTGGCGCCTGCAAGACCTGGTCGCGCTCGCCGATTTCCACCAGCCGACCGCCTTCCATCACCGCGATGCGGTCGGCGATTTCCGCTACCACGCCGAAGTCATGGGTGATGAACAGGATGCCGTGCTGGCCGCGCCCACGCAGTTCGCGGATCAGCTTGAGGACCTGGGCCTGGGTGGTGACATCCAGGGCGGTGGTCGGTTCGTCGGCGATCAGCAGGTCCGGGTTCATTGCCAGGGCCATGGCGATCACCACCCGCTGGCATTGGCCGCCGGAGAGTTGATGGGGAAAGCTGTTGGCGATCCGTGGCGGCTCCGGCAACTGGGTCGACTCCAGCAACGCGAGCATGCGTTCGCGCCGCTC
Source organism: Pseudomonas sp. MWU12-2037 (assembly GCF_023242345.1). Classification (NCBI taxonomy): domain Bacteria; kingdom Pseudomonadati; phylum Pseudomonadota; class Gammaproteobacteria; order Pseudomonadales; family Pseudomonadaceae; genus Pseudomonas; species Pseudomonas sp. MWU12-2037. The sequence goes on from NZ_JALLIZ010000031.1 coordinate 8,613, forward strand.
GGCCACGCCCATCTGCGGGGCGTGGATCTCGAAGATCTCCTCCACCTGCCGGCCGATACGGATCGCCGGATTGAGGGCCGCCATGGGCTCCTGGAAGATCATCGCGATGCGGTTGCCGCGCAGGCCGCGTAACTGTGCTTCGGGCATGCTGCAGATGTCCTCGCCGAGGAAATCGATACGCCCTTCGCTGTGACGCAGGCCCTTGGCGTAGTCGCCCATAATGGCCCCGGAGAGCACCGATTTGCCCGAGCCGGACTCGCCGATCACACAGAGGATTTCGCCCTTGCGCACATCCAGGTCGATCTTCTGTACCGCATGGCTGCGGTCCGCGCCCGGCGGCAGTTCGATGGACAACCCCTCGACGCGCAATACTTGTTGGCTGCTCATACTCAACTCCTTGTGCCTTTCTGGGCGTGTTCGTCCAGGCCGTCCGCCAGCAGGCTGAGGCCAAGCATCAGGGTGGAAATGGCAATGCACGGGAAGATCACCAGGTGGGGAAACGCGATGGCCATGCTGCGGCCTTCGTTGATCATGCCGCCCCAGTCCGGGGTCGGCGGTGGCAGGCCGAGGCCGAGGAAGCCGAGGGCACCGATCATGATCGCGGTGTAGCCGATGCGCAGGCAGAAATCGACGATCAGCGGGCCACCGCAGTTGGGCAGGATTTCCACGGTCATGATCCGCAGGGCGCCTTCGCCCTGGGTGATGGCGCTGAGCACATAGTCCCGCGAACGCAGGTCCATGGTCAGGGCGCGCATGATCCGGAAGATCGCCGGGGCGCTGGTGAAGGTCACCGCGATCAGGATGTTCAACGCCGAGGCGCCGAGGGCGATGATGATCACGATGTACAGCACCAGCACCGGGAACGACAGCACGGTATCGGCGATATAGGACAATACCGAGTCGACCCAGCCATTGAAGTAGCCGGCGCACAGGCCCATGGCAATGCCGAAGGCAAACGCGGTGAGGGTCGCCAGGGTCGACCAGAGCAGCACCGTGCGGGTGCCCCAGATCAGTCGCGAGAGAATATCGCGGCCCAGCACATCGGTGCCCAGCAGGAAGGTCTGGCCGCTGCCGTCGTCGCTGAACGGCGTCAACAGCGGGGTGAAGCTTTCCAGCGGGTCATGGGGTGCGAGCCAGGGGGCGAAGATCCCGAGGATCACCCAACCGCCCACCAGGCACAGGCCCAGGGCCGCCAACGGGTTCTTGAATGCATGCAGAAGATTCATCGGGCGCTCCCGCCAAGGCTGCGCAAGGTGATGCGCGGATTGAGCCAGGTATAGGCCAGGTCGGAGAAGATCTTGGTCGCGCCCACCACCAGCGCACTGATCATGGCGCAGGCCTCGATCAGGTAGACGTCATGGTTCAGCGAGGCGGTGTAGAGCAGCGAGCCGAAGCCCTTGTAGGCGAAGAACACCTCGACCACGATGACGTTGGACAGCAGCCACGGGATGTACAGCATGATCACCGTGATCGGTGCGATCAGCACATTGCGCAGCGCATGGCGCAGCACGATGCGTGAGGTCGAGGCCCCCTTGAGACGGGCGGTACGGATGTACGGCGCCTGCATCACTTCGACCATCGAAGCCCGGGTGATCCGCGCCAGGTAGCCGACGCCGAACAGGCACAGCACCATCAGCGGCATCGCCAGTTGCAGCGCACTGAAACCGTCGCTCATGCTGCTGACGCCCGGCAGCCAGTTGAGCCAGAAGACGAAGATTGCCGAGACGAACACCGCGCTGGCGAAGTCCGGGATAGAGGTGGTGACGATGGACAGGAACGACACCAGGCGGTCCAGCAGCGAACCCTGGCGAATCCCGGCCAGTACGCCGAGGGTCAGGGCCACGGGGACCATGATCAACAGCGCCAGACCCGCCAGCATCAGGGTCTGTCCCAGGTTGGGCAGCAGCAGGTCCATCACCGGTTCGCGAAAGTGCACCGAGGTGCCCCAGTGGCCGCTGACGAAGTCCTTCAGCCAGATCAGGTAACGCCACAGGAAGGGTTGGTCGTAGCCGTGCTCGGTGAGCCAGGCGGCGCGTTGGTCGGCGGCGGAGTAGGGACCCAGGACGTTGATCGCGACGTCCTCGATATTCAGCTCCAGGGCGAAAAAAACGATCAGTGACACCGACAATAACGTCGCTGCCAGGGCCAGTAGCTTGCGCCACAGAAAATCAGCCATGTTTGCATGCTCCGGCTATACAGTTGCCGGCTCGCCGCACCGGGGTGGGCGAGCTCATTGTTTCAAAGGTCGGATCAGGCGCTGAGCCAGGTTTCGTTCATCGGGTAGAAGTCCGATGGGTGGACCTGGAAGCCCTGGACCTTCTGCGACGTGGCGGTGAACTTGTCGGCCCAGAACGGTTGGATGATGACGCAGGCGTCCTGGAGGATCTGCTCCACGCTTTGCATCGCCAGGGAGCGCTGTTTCGGATCGACGATGCCCATGGCCTTGTCCAGGGCGGCGTCGAAGGCCGGGTCCTTGTAGTGGCTTTCGTTCCAGGCACCGCCGCCGCGATAGGCCAGTTCCAGGGACATCACCCCGAGCGGGCGATGGGCCCAGTAGGTGAGGCTGAAGGCGGCCTTGTCCCAGATCGGCCAGTACTGGGTGGCGGGGATCACCTTGAGGTTGATGCGGATGCCGGCTTCCAGGCAGTTCTGCTGGAGGATCTGCGCGGTGTCCTGCTCATAGCGACCCTGGGTGTTGCCGACGATCAGGTCGATATCGATGCCCTTGGGATGTCCGGCTTCGGCCAGCAATGCCTTGGCCTGGGCCACGTCACGAGCGCGCTTGGGCAGCGGGAAGTATTCCGGGTGCGACGGCGCCACATGGTGGTCCTCGCCCAGGGTGCCCATGCCGCGATAGGCGATCTTGAGCATTTGCGCGTTGTCGGCGCAGAGCGCCACGGCCTTGCGGATGCGCAGGTCGTCGAACGGCTTCTGGTCCACGGCCATGCGCATTACCACGGTCTGCGCCGATTTGCAGGTCAGCAGCTTGGCGTTGGGCAGGCGCTTGGCCAGGTCCAGTTCGGCCACGGTGACGCGGTACAGCACGTCGACCTGCCCGGCTTGCAGGGCGGCCAGTTGGGTGGACACATCGGTACCCATGTCGACATACCGTAGCTCGTCCAGATAGGCTGGCTTGCCCCAGTAATCGGCACGCTTGGCGAAGGTGGCTTCCTTGTTCACGGCGAACGAGGTGAGCTTGAAAGGACCGGTGCCGAGCGGGTTTTTCGACCAGTCATCACCGGCTTTGAAGCTGCGATGGACGATGGCGCAGGTGAAGGCGTTGAGCATTTCCGGAATCGCCAGGATCGGCCGCTTGAGCACCAGCTTGAACTGGTAAGGCCCAAGTTTTTCGAAGGAGGCGATGTCCTGGAAGGCAGTGCGGTTGACCGACTTGGACTCGGCGCCGGTCCAGCGTTGGAAGTTGTGCTCGACGTCGTCGGCGGTGAAGGCGTCGCCGTTGCTCCACTTGACATCCTGGCGCAGGTTGAAGACCCACTCCTTGAGGTCATCCGAGGGCTTCCAGCTTTCGGCGAGGTACGGGTGGGTGATGTTCTGGGCATCGACCCAGGTCAGGTATTCCAGGCTGTTGCGCATCAGGTTCGAGGCTTCGATCCAGGTGATGAGCATCGGGTCCTGGATTTCCTGGATGGCACAGGCAAAGCGCAGGCTGCCGCCATTGCGTGGGGTGCCGGTCTCAGCCGCCTGGACCGAATCGCTGAACAGCGCCGGGCCGAGGAAACTCCCGGCGCTGGCGGCGGTGATACCGAGCAGGGTGGCGGTGTGGAGGAATTGCCGGCGGCTGATCTGGCCGCGCTTGGCTTGGGTGCACAGGTCATCCACGGCTGGATGCGGCGCGGAGCCGTCCAGGGTAGTCAGGTCTTTCATGAGCCTCTCCGATACTGGGGCGTAAATGCGTCTTTTGGGTGCCACTGCGAACAGAGGGTTGGCAGCTAGCGCTGGCGATCCAGGGCGGACCCGTGATCGGTCAGGAAAAACGTCAACGGCAGATCAAAGCGCGGAGCATTCAGGAGGCGGGACGTGGGATAGGACATGGTGCGGCTCTCGTGTTGTTTTTATTTGAGATGCTCGCAGTTTTGTCATCTGGCTCCGGATGAACAAACGATAAATTCAGCGTAGGAAAATTCCTAAAACGCACATTACTGATTGCCCTCCCGCGCCAGACACGCTCCTGATGGCCCTACCTCGCGGGCTGAGTGCCGGCGCGGGGTAGGGCGGCAAGACTTAAACGGGCAGCAGGCGCGGGTCGAACGGATAGTCCGAGAGCAGCTCGATACCATTTTCGTGGATGTAGATCTGCTCTTCGAGCTTGACCCCTTCGCCGCCTTCGTCGTGGCCGATGTAGCTTTCCACGCAGATGGTCATGCCCGCCTCGAACACTCCGTCATAGCCCAGTGCATCGATGTCCTCGCGGTGCACCACGTAGGGGTATTCACCGGTCATGCCAACCCCGTGGGCCAGGGCGAAATAACGGTTGGCCTTGTAGTGGTCGGGGATCTTCCAGGCCAGCTCCGCATACTCCTTGAAGCTGCGCCCGGCCTTGAGCATTTCCATATTGGTCTGCACCTGTTCATAGGCCAGCTTGTACAGCTCCTGCTGCTTGCGGGTGGCGGCCTGTTCGCCGCAGAGAAAGGTCCGCGAGAAGTCCGCGTAGTAGCCGAAACGACCGACCACATCGGTGTCCAGCGCCACCAGGTCGCCGGCTTCGATGGGCCGGGTGCTGCACTCCTGGAACCAGGGGTTGGTGCGCGGTCCGGAGGACAGCAGGCGGGTTTCCACATAGTCGCCGTCGGTGGCGATCACGTGCTGGTGCAGGTGCGACCAGAGTTCGTTTTCGCTGATGCCGGGCTTGAGCTTGCTTTCCATCAGTTTCACGCCGGCCTCGGTGGCGCGCAGGCTGGCGCGGATCATCTTCAGCTCGTTCGGCACCTTGATGCAGCGCGCGCGTTCCAGTGGTTCCTGGGCATCGAAGACCTGGTAGCCGAGCTTCTGCAATTCGAAGGCCGCCGCCGAGGTGGCGCTCTCGATGGCGATGCGCTTGCCGCCCCCGCATTTGCGTACCAGGTCGTCGATTTCAGCGGCCCAGTCGGCGGTGACATTGCTCAGGAAGCTATCGCAGAAGTAATAGGAGATCGCCTTGGCCGGGCGAACTTCGTCGACGGTATTCAGCGATTCGGCCAGGTGCAGGCAGCCGCCGAATTCGAAGACCACCACCGGGCCTTCGGCGGGAATAAAGGCGTAACGCGCCGGGTTACGGGCCGAGTACACCTGCATGTTGCGCGAGCCGGTGGCGTAGCGCATATGGGTCGGGTCGAACAGCACGCAGGCGGCGTAGTCGCGCTTTTTCAGTTCGTTGCGCACCCGTTGCAGGCGGTCCAGCTGGATCTGCTGGATCTCGGCGTGGGTGGGTTCGCAGTCGGCGGGGTTGCGGTTGGGGCCGGAAAGACTCATGGGGTGTTCCTCGCTAATACCGGTCGGTGATGGAAATACGTTCTTATAAAGTCCGCGCTCCTACAGGAGAGGTCAGTCGAGCAGTTGGTCGCTGCGCACCCGGCTGCGCTCGGCTTGCAGATGGGCTTCGGAGAGGCGCCCGTAGAGCTGCTTGGTGCGCTCGGCGCGGCCAATGATTCCGGGCTTTTCCGAGTAGGCGAAGATCGCGGTATTGCGCTCGACCGCGCCTTCGACACGGGTCACCCGATGCACCGAAAAACGCCCCTTGAAGATCTGCAGGTCGCCGGGGTTGAGCTCCAGGTACTTCACCCGACTGCGATCCTCGCCCCGCACCACCTGGCCCACCGCGCCGAGGTTTTCCGCCGTGCGCGAGCGGATCATCGGCGCGTATTCGAACAGGCCGCCGGCCTCGGGCTTCTGGGTCATCATGCTGACGATGAATTCGTTGGTGTCGAAGTGCCAAGGCTGTTGGGTGCCCTCTGGCATCACGTTGATTACCAGGCCGGCAAAGGGATCGGCATATTCGAAAATCTCAGGTTCCCCCAGGCAGGCACTGATGAAACGTTTCATCATCGGCGAGACGTAGAGCCGGTGAATGATCGCGTCCGGGGCGATCATGTCGCGGGTCACAAAGCCGCTGGTGCGCTCCATGAAGGTGCGGCGCGGGTCTTCGGCCGGCAGCGAGGGATCGTCTTCGGTGAAGTAGGCGTTGACCTTGCGCACCGAATAAAACGTCTTGTCCGAGAGTGCCTGACCTTCGAGACGAGCCTGCTCCAGCACTTCGGGGCGCAGGAAGTTCTTCAGCAGGCAGCAACCGTCGGCGGCCAGTTCGGCACGGGCGTGATCGATCAGCGCCTGTAATTGAACATGGCCCGAATCATGAATGGGATAACGTTCGGTGTTGACGATATCGCTGATATCACCCACTTCGGCATCGGCAAGTTGAAGGCTCATTTCGGGCTCCTGAAGTTAACGATCATTAGTCGCCAGTGCAAGGTTCGAAGTTGTCTCGGCGTTGAATCGATAGTTGCTTAAAAACAGGAATAATAGAAATGATGAGTTACGATCGAATCCATCGGCAGGAGCGATAGTTATGTCAGGTCATCTGGACGGAACATTGCTCAAGGTGTTTGTGGCGATTATTGAATGCCAGGGTTTTTCGGCGGCCGCCGAGCGCCTGCATAAAACCCAGTCGACCGTCAGCCAGAGTCTGCAACGGCTGGAGGAGGTGGTTGGCACGCCGCTGATCCATCGCACCAGCCGCAGCATCAGCCTGACCCCCAGCGGCGAGACCTTTCTGATCTATGCGCGGCGCATCCTCAAGCTGCATAACGAGGCGATCAACGCTGCCCATCTGCCCAATGACCTCGCCTGCATCCATGTCGGGATGCCCGAGGACTATGCGCAATACTGCCTGGCCGGAGTCCTGCGGGATTTTCGCGAACACTTTCCCAAGGTCCGCCCGGACGTCTGCTGTGAAGCCTCGGTGGCCCTGGTCGGGCGCCTGCAGCGTGGCGAGCTGGACCTGGTGCTCGGCGTGCAGCATGCCAACCTGCAGCAGGGCGAGTTTCTCTGCGACGAGCCGTTGGTCTGGGTGACCGCCGACGAGCGTGCCTGGGCGGATGACCAGTCGGTGCCGCTGGCGGTCTATGCCGAGGGTTGTGCCTTTCGCGCCAATGCCATCGACGCCCTTGCCGAGGCCGGTCGGGCCTGGCACGTGGTTTACACCAGCCAGAGCCCGCGGGGGATCGGCGTGGCCATCGAGGGCGGCGACACGGTGGGGGTGACTGCCCGCCGGCTGGTGCCGGAGGGCTGGCGGATTCTCGATGAACGAGACGGTTTCCCGGCTATCGAGCCGGCCCGGCTGATGCTCTGGCGTTCGTCGGCCTGCCAGGAACCGGGGCTCGAGGCGATGGTGGAGATGCTCGGGCGCCAGCTACTGCGTTCAGACCGGCTCCTGGAGCAGCGGCCGACGGCGCTGGTGGCGGGCCATGACTTGCAGTAAAAGCAGACTGGCAAGGACCCAGCCGGCGATCCAGGCATGGATGATGGCGAACGAGCCACTGGCTTGCAGCAACAGACCGTTGACCCAGTTCGCGCTGGCGCTGCCCAGGCCGTAGCCGACCATGCTCAGGCTCACCACTTGCAGGCTTTGCACGGGTGTCAGGCGAGCGCTGAGGTAGGCGGCCATCAGGCCCCAGACCGGAAAGTAGAACAGCGCGAACAACCCGGCGGCCAGCCAGGTCAGCAGCAATCCGGGGTGCAGCAGCAGGCCGAGCATGGCCAGGCCGAAGGCGCCGATGCTGATGGCCATCACCCGCAGCGCCCCCCAGCGGTCAGCCAGTGACCCCAGTGACATTCCACCCAGCGCGCCACAGGCGCCGATCAAGGTCCAGAGCGAGCCGGTGACCTGCAGGCCGGCGCCCAGGCGTTCGGTGACGAAGGCCGAGAGGAAGTTGAGGAACGGCCCGCTGATACTGCCGATAAAGCCGCTGAGCAGCAGGATATGCACGGCGATGGGCTGTTCCAGGCACAGGCGCAGCCAGCGCCGGAGTACCTGGCCCAGGGAGGCGGCCGTCGTCGGGCGAGTGTCCGGCTGGCGGCCGAGGGGCGCCAGGGCCCAGAGGGTCAGCAGGGTGACGATCAATGTGAGCCCGGCGCAGATCAGCCAGAAAGCGCTGAGGGAAATACCCTGGAGCAGGGCGATCAGGATGCCGTTCAGGCAGATGGCAAAGGCCGCCCCGGAAGACGCCAGGCCCAGCACCCGGCTGCGGTGGGACGCGGGAATCACTTCGCCGGCCAGGGCGGCAATCGCGTTCCAGTTGGACACCGCACAGGCCGAGACCAGCGCCAGGCACAAGGCAAAGGGCAGGACCCAGGGCGTGGCGACCGCCAGCGCCAGCAGCACCGGACTGAGCAGCATGGTCAGGCGCACCATGTTCAGGGGGCTGATCCAGGTGGCGGCGATCCCGCTGGCAATCGAAGCCCCCATATAGAAGAGTTGCAGCAAAGCGGCAATGGAGGCGGCCTGGCTATAACTCAGGGAGAAGTGCTGGCGGATCTCGGGTAACAGGGCGGAATAAAGAAAAATACTGAAGCCATGGGTGCTGGCATTGCAGCAGGTGAATATAAAAGCGAGCAGGCCGATAGTTCTGGTTGGGGTGTTTTTTTTGATTGCCATTGTGCGGCCCGAGAAGATAAGTTGTTGGGGGAGGTGCAACACAATGGGGCGAGAGTGGGGGTGGCGCCCAATGTAAGTGCGTGGAAACTTTCCGTTTAAAGTTATAGGGCAGGGTAGCGTTTATAAGTTGAAAAGAACCAGTGCTGAATACTCATGAGGGCTGTGCGAAATACTCGTGCTATTTATCTCGGGGCGACGGTTTTCTTGCAAAAGCGACCTTTGATCGCAACCTCCTTTATCGTTGATCTGGAACACGACACACATCCTGTAGGAGCAGGGCTTGCCCGCGAAGCTTTTAGCGATCTTGAGGACCTCTTCGCGGGCAAGCCCTGCTCCTACAGGTTCCGTTGTGTTCTCAAGATCTGAGTCGGCCTCACATTTTGAGGCGGCGGACAGGATTCTGATTTTTTGTAGGACGATAGACAAAAAGGAATGTTACCCACCCCCGGCCCCATGCGATGCTTGTGGCCGTCCGCCCCTTGGTGAGTGTCTTTTCTTGAAACGCAAAATGCCCGCGCTCAATGCGCTCAAAGCCTTCGAAGTGGCTGGCAGCACCGGCAGCTTTACCCGCGCCGCCGAGCTGCTGAACGTGACCCAGAGCGCCGTCAGCCGCCAGGTCCGTCAGCTTGAGGAGCAACTGGGCGAAAGCCTGCTGGAGCGCCGTCATCACCACCTCGAATTGACCAGTGCCGGGCGGGTGTTGCTGCGCGCGCTGCATCAGTCCTTCGACAAGATCGAGATGACCGTGCGCGGCATCCAGGAGAAGAACCACGCCAACCGCTTGCGCATCAATGCGCCGCCGACTTTTACCAGCCGCTGGCTGTTGCCGCGCCTGGGGCGCCTGCGCCAGCAGCATCCGGGGCTGGAACTGAGCATCACTACACGCCTGCAGGACAGCCTGGCCGAGACCAGTACCCTGGACTGCGCGATCCGTTTCGGCGATGGCGAATGGGATGGCCTGGACAGCTCGTTGCTGATGCACGAGCGGCATATCGCTGTCTGCTCGCCAAGCCTCTATGCCCGCGAGTTGAGCGGGCAGGAAGAGATCGACCTGAACCGCCTGACCCTGCTGCATGTACTGGCCAAGGAAGATCAGCGCTACCTGACCTGGAAACACTGGCTGGACGCGGCGCGGATCAGTGGCGTCGATACCTTGAGCGGTTATGAGTTCGACCTGCTGGACCTGGCGATTCGCGCGGCCATCGACGGCTTGGGCATCACCATCGCCGACTGGCATATGGTGGCCAGCGAACTGGCCTGCGGACAGTTGACCCAGGTGCTCAACGTGCATGTCGACGGTCACCAGTCCTACTGGCTGGTGACCCGCCAGGAACAGACGCAGATCCCCCAGTTGCAGATTTTCAGCCAGTGGTTGCAGGAAGAACTGGAGCTGGCACGGCGGCAGTTGGAGCCGTCGATGGCCGCGCCGATGCCGGTTATCTGAAGGTTGGGCGGTAACCTGCATTTTTTGAATGTTTACCGCCTGAATTAATCGTTTGTTCATCCCGCGTCGGATGACAAGACTGCTGGCTTCTCAGATAAGAAAAGTACGAGAACCAGTACATGTCCACCCAGCGCAACTTTGTTAACGGTCAGTTCGTCGAGCCCGCCGGTACTGCCCGGATCGCGGTCTACAACCCTGCCACCGAAGCCTTGATCGACCACGTACCGGCTGCCACCTCCGTCGAGGCGGTCGAAGCCGTCGAGGCCGCCGCCGCCGCCCAGAAGCTCTGGGGCAAGCTCACCAGCATCGAACGCGCCGAGCATCTGCGCAGCTTTGCCGGCGCCCTTGAAGCCTGCGCCGAAGACATCGGCCAGGCCCTGGCGGCGGAGTCCGGCAAGAGCGTCGCCGACGCCAGCAACGAAGCCCGTTATGCCGCGCAGATCACCCGCTACCACGCCGAATGGGCGCGGCGCATCGAAGGCGAGATCATTCCCAGCGATACCCCGGACGAAAACCTGTTCCTGCAGCGCGAGCCCATCGGCGTCGTCGCTTGCCTGATTCCGTTCAACTACCCGGTCTACACCCTGCTGCGCAAGATCGCCCCCGCGCTGATCGCCGGCAATACCGTGGTAGTGCGCCCGAGCAACAACACGCCGATCTCGGCCTTTGAAATCGCCCGGGCCGTGCAGCAATCCAGCCTGCCTGCCGGGGTGGTGAATATCCTCACCATGGACCATGACACCGCCGCCAGTGTCTGCACCCACAAGGCCGTCGGCCTGATCACCCTGACCGGCAGCGTCAACGCCGGGCGCATCGTGCTCGACTACTGCAAGGCCAATATCGCCAAGCCGTCCCTGGAGCTGGGCGGCAAGACCCCGGCGATCATCGAGGCCGATGCCGACCTGGAACAGGCCGCCAGCGCCATCGTCGCCTCCAAGACCACCCATTGCGGCCAGTTGTGCACGGCGGTGGAGCGGGTCTATGTCCACGAAAGCGTGCACGACCGTTTCCTCGCGCTGCTGAAAGAGAAAATCAGCGCGGTGCAGTTTGGTGACCGCGCCGTGGATGCCAGCCTGATGGGACCGTTGGTCAATGCCAGCTCGCGGCGCAATATCCACGCCATGGTCGAGCGTGCCGTGGCCGACGGCGCGGTGCTGGAAACCGGTGGCGCGATCCCCGAAGGCGCCGGGCATTTCTACCCGCCGACCCTGCTCAGCGGTTGCCGCCAGGACATGGAAATCGTCCAGGAAGAAATCTTCGGCCCGGTCCTGCCGGTGCTCAAGTACCGTGATATCGACGAGGCGCTGGCCCTGGCCAACGATCACCAGTTCGGCCTGTCGTCGGTGCTCTATACCGAGAACTACCGCACGGCGATGAAAGTGGCGAATGCCATCGAGTCCGGCGAGCTCTACGTCAACCGCACCCCGGCCGATCCTTACCAGGGGTTCCACGCCGGCTGGAAGCGCTCCGGCCTGGGGGGCGATGACGGCAAGCACGGCATGCTCGAGTTCACCCAGACCCGACTGGTGGTCATGAAGTACTGAGACAAGCTTTACGCGACACGCTATTCCAATAACAACAATCGATAGAGAAGGGCGACCGTGCACTGCCGGATCGCCCGAGGTTCCAGTCCATGTCCAAGCCTGCTGCTGTTCAGGTTCACGCTGCCGCCACGTCCGCCCAGAGCGACAAGGGCAGCCGTTATTTCCAACTGATGTTGCTGGTGCTGGCCGCCGGGGCGATCTACCCGATCCTCTACCTGCGCCAGGTCTACCAGACCACCATGCTCGAAGTGTTCCATATCAATCACAGCGAGCTGGGTTACCTGTACTCGATGCTCGGCACCCTCTTCCTGCTCAGCTACCTGCCCAGCGGCTGGCTGGCGGATCGCCTGGCACCGCGCTTCCTGATCTTCTTCTCGCTGGTCGCCACCGGCCTGCTGGGGATCTGGTATTCCACCGCACCGTCGATGACCGGCCTGATGATCATCTTCGGTTGCTGGGGTTTGACCACCGGCCTGACCTTCTGGGCCTCGGTGCTCAAGCGGGTCAAGATGATCGCCGAGGCCTCCGAGCAGGGGCGCTTCTTCGGCATCCTCGACGGCGGTCGCGGCCTGGTGGAAGCGATGCTCGCCACCGTGGCCCTGGGGCTGTTCGCCTACGCCACCGAGACCCGTAGCGAGTCGGCGGCCGAAGGCTTCAAGCATGTGGTCTACCTCTACTCCTTTACCTGTATCGCCATCGGTTGCGTGCTGGTCTCGCTCAAGGACCCCAAGTCCGTGGCGGCCGTTGAAACCCAGGAAGAAAAGGCCTCGCACACTCTGCTCAGCGACCTGGCCTTCCTGGTAAAGATCCCCGAGTTGTGGCTGGTGACCGCCATCGTGTTCTGCGGTTACCACATCTTCTGGGCCACCTACAGTTTCTCCGACTACCTGCAAGGCAGCGGCATGACCGCGGTCATGGCCGGCACCATCACCACTATCAAGTTGTGGATGCGCCCCATCGGTGGTCTCGGCGGCGGCTACCTGGGTGACAAATTCTCGAATATCTCGGTGTTGATCCTTGCGCTGCTGCTGGCAACCCTCGGCATTCTCGGGCTGATCGTCTTCCCGGCGCTGGGCAGCATCGGCGTACTGGTGGCCACGGTGATCTTTATCGGCCTGATGACCTACGCCATTCGCGGGCTGTACTGGGCGATCCTCGACACCTGCAAGATCCCGCTGCGGATCACCGGCCTGGCCATCGGCATTGTCTCGGTGGTCGGCTACCTGCCGGACACCTTTATCCCGTTGATCAACGGCTATCTCACGGAAAACTTCCCTGGCGCCCTCGGTTACAAGCTCTATTTCGGCTACATCGCCTTTATCGGCGGGCTTGGAACCCTGGCGGCCCTGGCGCTGCGTGCGCTGGTCAATAAAAAGGCAGGTGCCTGATATGAAAATCGTCTCCCTGGAAACCCATATCGTCGCCGTACCTCCGCCGCACATCGGTGGCATGTACTGGCTGTTCGTCAAGCTCAAGACCGACTGCGGTATTGAAGGCGTCGGCGAGATCTACGCCGCCACCTTCGGCCCCAAGGCCATGGTGCCGATCATCGAGGACGTGTTCGAGCGTTACCTGCAGGACCAGGACCCGCACCATATCGAGCGCTTCTTCCGCCAGGCCTATTCCAGCGGTTTCACCCAGCGTCCGGACCTGACCATGATGGGCGTGGTCAGCGGCCTGGAGATGGCCTGCTGGGACATCATCGGCAAGGCGGCGAACAAGCCGGTCTATGAGCTGCTGGGCGGCAAGGTCAACGAGCGCCTGCGCTCCTACACCTACCTGTACCCGGTCAACAGCCGTGGCGAGTACGACTACGACGACCCGGACCTGGCCGCCGAATGCGCGATAGAGAATATGAAGCTGGGCTTCACCGCCGTGAAGTTCGACCCGGCCGGGCCTTACACCGCCTATTCCGGCCACCAGATTTCCCTGGAAGTGCTGGAGCGCTGCGAAACCTTCTGCCGCAAGATCCGTGAAGCGGTGGGCGACAAGTGCGACCTGCTGTTCGGCACCCACGGGCAGATGGTGCCGTCGTCGGCGATTCGCCTGGCCAAGCGCCTGGAGAAGTACGACCCACTTTGGTTTGAAGAGCCGGTACCGCCCGGCCAGGAAGACGCCATGGCGCAAGTGGCGGCCAAGACCACCATCCCGATTGCCACCGGCGAGCGGCTGACCACCAAGTATGAGTTCTTCAAGCTGCTGCAGGCCGGCGGCGCGTCGATCCTGCAGATGAACGTGGCGCGCTGCGGCGGCCTGCTGGAAGCCAAGAAGATCGCCAGCATGGCCGAGGCCTATTACGCGCAGATCGCCCCGCACCTCTACAACGGTCCGATCGGTGCCGCGGCCAGCTTCCAGCTGGCGACCTGCACGCCAAACTTCCTGATCCAGGAAAGCATCATGACCTGGGGCGGTTTCCACGCCGAAGTGCTGACCAAGCCGCTGCAATGGGAAGACGGCTACATCATCCCGTCGACCGAACCGGGTCTTGGCGTCGAGTTGAACATGGACGTGGTGCGCAAGCACACGCCCTACACCGGCCAGCGGCTGCACCTGCAAATGGCGCCGACGCCCGCCGATGTGAAAGACACCTCGCCGGCCAGGGGCTGAGCCATCATGCCGCCCTGGGACAGGGCGGCGTTTTCAACGAATCAGCGGTAACCTGCATGACATACGACTACATCATCGCCGGCGCGGGCGCCGCCGGTTGCATCCTCGCCAACCGCTTGTCGGCTTCGGGGAAATACTCGGTCCTGTTGCTGGAAGCGGGCGGCAAGGACGCTTCGTTCTGGTTCAAGATCCCGGTCGGTTTCGCCAAGATGTATTACAACCCGACCTTCAACTGGATGTACTACAGCCAGCCGCAGAAGCAACTGCACAACCGGGAAATCTATGCGCCCCGGGGCAAGGTCCAGGGCGGTTCGGGTTCGATCAACGCCATGGTCTACGTGCGTGGCCAGGCCCATGACTTCGATGATTGGGCGGCCAACGGCAATGACGGCTGGGCGTTCAAGGACGTGCTGCCGTACTTCCGCAAACTGGAAAATCACCCGTTGGGCGATACCGAATATCACGGCGGCAGCGGGCCGATCAGCATCACGCCGATGCAGGGGCATACGCACCCGATCTGCGATGTATTTCTCGAAGGCTGCCAGCAGTTGGGTTATCAGCGCAGCGACGACTTCAATGGACCGAAGTTCGAAGGGGCGGGGGTCTATGACGTCAACACCCGCAATGGCCAGCGCAGCTCCAGCAGCTTCGCCCACCTGCACCCGGCCCTGAGCCGGCCGAACCTCACGGTCGAACACCATGCCTTGGTGGACCGGGTGTTGTTCGACAACGACCTGCGGGCCATCGGCATTTCCATCAGCCAGCACGGCGTGGCGCGCTCGTTCAAGGCCAACAAGGAAGTGATCCTGTGTGCCGGGGCGGTGGATACGCCGAAGATCCTGCAACTGTCCGGGGTCGGCGACCAGACACTGTTGAGCGAACATCGGGTGCCGGTGGTCAAGCATCTGCCGGCGGTGGGGCAGAACCTGCAGGATCACCTGTGCGTGAGCTACTACTACAAGGCCAATATCCCGACCTTGAACGATGAGCTGAGCTCGTTGTTCGGCCAGCTCAAGCTGGGCCTGCAATACCTGCTGACCCGCAAGGGCGCGCTTGCCATGAGCGTCAACCAGGCCGGCGGGTTCTTCCGCGGCAATGAAGAGCAGGCGCATCCGAACCTGCAGATGTACTTCAACCCCTTGTCGTACCAGATTCCGAAGAACAACAAGGCCAGCCTCAAGCCGGAGCCGTATTCGGGCTTCCTGCTGTGCTTCAACCCGTGCCGGCCGACCAGTCGCGGCAGCGTGCGGATCGCCTCGAAGAACCCGGCGGATGCGGCGCTGATCGACCCGAACTACCTGAGTACCGAGAAGGATATCGACGAGGTGTTGCAGGGCAGCCGGCTGATTCGCAAGATCATGCAGGCGCCGGCCTTGCGGGCGATTACCGTCGATGAAGTGTTGCCGGGCAAGGCGGTGAATGACGACGCGGCGATGCTGGAGTATTTCCGCGAGAACAGCGGGTCGATCTATCACCTGTGCGGTTCGTGTGCGATGGGTTCGGATCCGCAGGTGTCGGTGGTCGACAAGCGCCTGAAGGTGCATGGGATGAAGGGGCTGCGGATTGTCGATGCGTCGATTTTCCCCAACGTGACGTCGGGCAATACCCACGCGGCGGTGCTGATGGTGGCGGAGAAGGGCGCGGACCTGATTCTCGAGGATGCCTGAACGGGCGAGTGAGGCGTTCTTGGGGAGGGTGTAAGGCTCTGGGGCCTCTTCGCGGGCAAGCCCTGCTCCTACAGTGATGTGTCGTACACAATATGGGGGGGCGGCACGACACTGTAGGAGCAGGGCTTGCCCGCGAAGGCGTCGATTCAGGCGACGCAAGGCTCAAGGATTCAGGCTCCGGAACGGGTTACTTCTGCGGATGCTCCAGTAGGAAATTCCCCAATGCCTCGAACGCCGGCAAGGTCACCGGGTCGTTCGCCGAATTGCTTGCCACCGGGTGGGAGGCATAACGCACGATCACCATCTCGGCCTTGGGATCGATATAGATCCGCTGGCCATGGACGCCCCGGGCCATATAGGCCCCGTGGTTGTTATGGGTCACCCACCACATGTCGCGATAGCTCCAGCCCTTGAGCAGCGAGTATCCGGCTTTGGCGAATGCGGCCTTGTCAGCCCCACGTCGAATATCCTCGACCACCTTAGCCGGTACGATCTGCTGGCCGTTGGCGCGGCCGTCGTTACGGAGCATTTCGCCGAAGCGTGCCAGGTCCCGCAGGCCGGTGTTCAGACCACCGCCAGCGAACGGCGTCCCAATCGAATCAACGGTGAAATAGGCATCCTGCTCGGCGCCCATCCGGCTCCATATCCGCTCCGACAGCACCTGCGCCACGTTATGTCCGGTGGCCCGGGCGATCACCCAGCCGAGCACGTCGGTGTTGACGGTCTTGTAGGAGAAGGCATTGCCGTTCTCACCTTGCGGTTGCACGGTCTGGAGAAATTCGTAGTAGGTGCGCGGACCCTGGTAGTCGGCGGGCTTGGGCAAGGGGTTGCCGGCCTGGGCGTGGGCCCAGACACCGGCATTCGGGTCGCTGTAGTCTTCGCTGTAGTCCAGCGCCGTGGTCATGTCCAGTACCTGGCGCACGCTGGCACTGCCGAAGGCCGACTTCGCCAGCTCCGGCACATAGTCCTTGATCTCCTTGTTCACATCGATCAGCCCTTCGGCCACCAGCGTCGCGCCCAGGGTACCGATCACCGACTTGGTCACCGACATCGCGGCGTGCTGGCCCTGGGGAGTGAGCGAGCCGAAGTAGCGCTCGTACACCACCTTGCCACGGTGCAATACCACGATGCCGTCGGTGTAGGTCGCCGCCAGGGATTGTTCCCAGGTCATCGGCGTTTTCGTGTCGAGGGTGGTGAAGCTCAGGCGATCAATGTCATTGCGCAAGGCCGATGGCAACGCAACCGGCCCTTCAAGGCCCCGGGACACATTGGTGGTGGGCATCAACTGGCGAAAGTGCGAGACGCTCCAGCGCAGGGCCGGGAAACGGAAATAGCTGCCGTCCTCGAAGCGCAGGATGCGATCGGCCGGCGGCGGGGCGCCGATCATCCAGCCGAGTTTCGTCGGGTCGCTGGCGGTGGCATCCGGGAAGGGGGCCGGCGCTGTTTCGGCGAGGGCCGTGGAGCAAGCCAGTGCGCTGAACAGCAGGCACAGGCCCGGTCGTGCCCTGTTGAAATACGTCTTGAACATATGAGCCATCCTTGAATCAGTGGACAGAGCTTGGACAACCGGGCACGTTTGTGCAACCCGCTGCGACGTCGCAGGCGAGCGGACCGGGGGCGGGGAGAGTGGCTTTTGACAGCGTGAGGCCTTTTGCGCGGTAGTGATTCGTATTGAGTCGCCACAATGCTAAAGTCGCTTCTTTTTTTCGGCAGGGAATGGTCATGCGGATGTTAATCGGGGCGTTGGCGGCAGTGGCGTTGGCGGGCTGCATGGGGCCTGCGATGAACCAGACCCGTACCACCGGGCCGACCAAGAGCTTCACGTCGAGCAAGGCCGAGGATGTCGTGGCCCAGTGCATTCAGTTTGCCTGGCAGGAAGAGGCGGTGTTCGGTGTCGATGCGGCGGCTTATCTGCAACCCGGCTACAAGAGCGGCTCGACCGTTTATACCCGGGGCTCGGAGTTTTTTGCCGACGTGCGCCGCGAAGGCGCGGACACGCGGGTCGACTACTACGCGACCGCCAGCAAGCCGATTGGTGTGAGAAGGCTGGCCGCGCTAGCAACCTGCCTGTAACCCCTGGCTCCTACAAGGGCGGTTTGCTCAGCGCGCCCTTGACCGCCCCCAGCGCGATATTGTGCATCAACGCCCGATAGGTCGCCG
This sequence comes from Pseudomonas sp. MWU12-2037, assembly GCF_023242345.1. NCBI lineage: Bacteria > Pseudomonadati > Pseudomonadota > Gammaproteobacteria > Pseudomonadales > Pseudomonadaceae > Pseudomonas > Pseudomonas sp. MWU12-2037. Next base: position 26,685 of record NZ_JALLIZ010000031.1, read on the forward strand.
CATCCAGTCCGGCTTCCTCGGTCCAGGCCGGCAGGTTGTTCAGCAGGCAGAGAAAGGTCCGCACGGTGGTCAGGGCCAGGGTGGCGTCGGTCGACAAGCCCAACGGCCCGAGCAACTTGATCAAATGAGTCTCATAGCGCCTGCGCAAGACCAGGATCGCCGCCTGGTGCGCCGCTTCCAGGCAATGGAACTCATGCTCGGCGACCCGGAAGAAATCACCCTTGGCGCGATGCAGGTCCAGGTGCGCGGCAATCAGCTCGTTCAGACGCTTTTCCGCCGAGCGCGCGCTGCGCACCGGTTGTGTGACAATCCCCAACAGCTCCAGGTGCAGACTCTCGATCAGTTCGAAGAGCAAGGCCTGCTTGCTCTCGATATGGTTGTAGATCGAGCCCGCCTGGATGCCCAGGTGCCCGGCCAGTTCACGCAAGCCCACCTGGGCGAACCCGCGCCGGGCAAACAGCGCCACGGCTTTTTCGCGGGTTTGCAGATGGCGCGAGGCCCGTGCCTGAAGCTCGGCTTCCGGCACGGCGGCGAGGGCTGCACGGGGCATGACGATCAGCGCTCGTAGCTATAGAAGCCGCGACCGCTTTTACGGCCCAGATAACCGGCGGCCACCATTTCCTTGAGCAACTGCGCCGGACGGTACTTGGGTTCGTCGAAGCCCGAGTGCAGGCTTTCCATGATCGCCAGCAGGGTGTCCAGGCCGATCAGGTCCGCCAGGGCCAGCGGGCCGATCGGCTGGTTGCAGCCCAACTGCATGCCGGCGTCGATATCTTCGGCGCTGGCCAGGTCTTCCTGGAGCACGAAGATGGCTTCGTTGATCATCGGGCAAAGGATGCGGTTGACCACGAAACCCGGACGGTTGCGGGCGGTGACCGCGGTCTTGCCGATCTGGCTGGCCAGGGCCATGGCCTGGGCATGGGTGGCGTCGCTGGTCTGTAGGCCACGGATGACTTCCAGCAGGCCCATCATCGGTACCGGATTGAAGAAGTGCAGGCCGATAAAACGCCCGGGCTGGTCGATGGCGGCCGCCAGTTCGGTGATCGACAGCGACGAGGTGTTGGTGGCGATAATGCATTCGGCGCTGGCCACTTCGGCCACCTGCCGCAGAATGCGTTTTTTCAGCTCGAGGTTTTCCGTGGCCGCCTCGATCACCAGTTCGGCCCGGGCCAGCACCGCGTAGTCGCTGCTCAGGCTGATGCGGCCGAGGGCGGCTTGCTTGTCCTCGGGGGTGATCACGGCCTTGCGCACTTGCCGGTCGAGGTTGCCGGTCAGGGTCGCCAGGCCTTTATCCAGGGCCTGCTGCGAGACGTCGATCAGCGACACTTCAAGACCCGCCACCGCGCAGACCTGGGCAATCCCGTTGCCCATGATGCCGGCGCCGATCACGGCGATACGTTGAATACTCATGTTCTGTTGTCCTTAAACCCGTTCGAAGATAACGGCGATACCTTGGCCGCCGCCGATGCACATGGTGGCCAGGCCGTAGCGGCCGCCGGTGCGATGCAGTTCATGAATCAGTTTGGTGGCGATGATCGCGCCGGTGGCGCCCACCGGATGGCCCAGGGCAATCCCGGAACCGTTGGGATTGACCTTGGCCGGGTCGAAGTCCAGCTCCTGGCTGACGGCGCAGGCCTGGGCGGCGAAGGCGACGTTGGCTTCGATCACATCCAGGTCGGCCACCGTCAGGCCGGCGCGCTTGAGGGCCAGGCGCGTGGCGGGGATCGGGCCCAGGCCCATCAGTTCCGGTTCGAGCCCGGCATGGGCGTAGGCCACCAGGCGCGCCAGGGGTTTCAGGCCGTCGCTCTGCAGCGCGGCGCCGGTGGCCAGCAACAGGGCGGCGGCGCCGTCATTCAGGCCCGAGGCGTTGCCGGCGGTGACGGTGCCGTCTTTCTTGAAGGCGGTTTTCATCTGTGCCAACTGTTCCAGCGAAGTCGCTCGCGGGTGCTCGTCGACACTGAACCATTGAGTGCCCTTGCGGCTGCGCACTTCCACCGGGACGATCTGCGAGGCGAAACGACCCTCTTCGATGGCACGGCTGGCGCGCAGCTGTTCTTCCAGGGCCAGGTCGTCCTGCATCTGCCGGGTGATGCCATTGCGCTCGGCAATGTTCTCGGCGGTGATGCCCATATGGATGCCGTGGAACGGGTCATGGAGAATGCCCAGCATGTAGTCGATGGCCTGGACATTGCCCATGCGCGCGCCCCAACGGGCCGAGGGCAGCAGGTAAGGGCCGCGGCTCATGGATTCGGCGCCGGCACCGATGGCGATATCGGCGTCGCCGAGCAACAGGGTCTGTGCCGCCGAGACAATCGCCTGCAAGCCCGAGCCGCAGAGGCGGTTGACGTTGTAGGCCGGGGTTTCCTTGGGAATGCCGGCGTTGATCGCGGCGACCCGGGACAGGTAGGCGTCCAGGGTGTCGGTGGGGATCACGTTGCCCATCACCACATGGCCGACCCGCGCCGGAGCGACGTCGCTGCGTTGCAGGGCGGCCTTGACGGCGGTGGTGGCCAGTTCGCTCAAGGGAACGTCTTTCAGCGAGCCGCCGAAGGTACCTATGGCGGTACGGGCGGCGCTGACGATATACACTTCGGGCTTTGACATGGGGGCAGTCCTGATTATTGTGGGGATCAGCTTGCATGATCCTGGTTGGAGTGGAGGCAGTTCATCCAGTGCGGCCAGTCTAGGACCGTCGGCCCACTCGGCCTATGCCGAAACTGCTCAGTAAACCTGTGACTTTTTGCCATACGCAGCTTGGGATTCATGAAAGAAAAACATTCGGTGTCGTCCTACTTCATTAAAGCCCTGCTGGTGCGTTTTCTCGACCGCCCGCAGCGCATTTCCGAGCTGCTGCAGGCCGCGGGCTTTGCCGAGCGTTCCCTGGACGAACTGGGGGAGCGGGTTGCACCGAAGCTGCTGGCACAACTCTGGCTGACGGTGATCCGCGAACTGGGCGACGAGTTCTTCGGCTTCGATTCCCACGGCATGCCCATCGGCAGCTTTGCCCTGATCTGCCGGGGGCTGATCCAGGCGCCGACCGTGGGCAAGGCCCTGGGTCTGTCGCTGGAGTATTTCGCCCTGTTCCTGCGGGATATTGATGCCCAGGTGCAGATCCGTGGCAAGCGGGTGGTCGTGGTGATGCGCACCGAGACCCAGGACCCTTACCTGCAAGCGGTGATCACCGAAACCTTCCTGATCCTGATCGTCGGCCTGATGTGCTGGCTGGCCGGACGGCGCATTCCCATCAGCCGCGCCCGTTTCGCCCATGCTTGTCCGCCCCATGGCGACGAGCACCTGTTGTGGGGCGCCTACGTGGAGTTTGACGCGGCGGTGACCGAGATCGAATTCGAGCGTGAATACCTGCGTTTGCCGGTGCTGCAGGATCGCAAGTCGCTCTACACTTTTTTGCGCGATGCGCCGCAGTCGGTGTTTATCCGTTTCCGCAATCGCGAGGGTTTCAGCGCCCGGGTCCACCAGCGCTTGCGGGCCTGTGGTTATGACCATTGGCCGACCCTGGAGCAACTGGCGCTGGAGTTCGATATCCACCTGGCCAGCCTGCGCCGGGCGTTGCAGCGCGAGGGCTTTTCCTATCAGGAAATCAAGGACGAAGTGCGTCGGGCGATCGCTTTCGAGCGGCTGCGCAGCAGCACCATGAGCATTGCCGATATCGCCCAGGAAGTGGGTTTTCGCGAGCCCAGTGCCTTCCACCGCGCGTTCAAGCAGTGGACGGGGGAGAGCCCCGGGAGTTTTCGTTTACGCGGATCGCAAGGATCAGCACAGCCCTGACGGATTCAGCTATAACCTTCGTTTCATCCATCGCTGTCCACTCACCGAGGAACCGTTCATGCCGTCCCAGCATCTGACCGAATACGAAGACGCCAATCCGGAAGTTCGCGCCGTCTACGACGACATCATGCATACCCGCAAGGTCGACCAGGTCAATAACTTCTGGAAGTGCCTGGCCGCGCACCCGCCGACCTTGCGCCGGACCTGGGAGAGCCTCAAGGAGATCATGGCCCCCGGCGCGCTGGACCCGCTGACCAAGGAACTGATCTACGTCGCGGTCAGCGTCACCAATAACTGTCCGTATTGCATCGCTTCTCACACCGCTGCCGCGCGCAAGGCCGGGATGAGCGACGAGATGTTCGGCGAGTTGCAGGCGGTGGTCGGCATGGCCAACGAAACCAATCGCCTGGCCAACGGTTATCGCATTCCGCTGGATGAGGCATTCAAGCTGGATTGAGGCGACACTTCGCTGCCGCAGAGACCCAAGGAAGGTTTGTCATGTTCAGTCATATCCAGCTCGGTGCCCGTGATCTGCCGTTGATGATCGCTTTCTATGGGGCGGTACTGGCCGAGCTTGGCCTGGTGCGCATGGCCGACGACCAGGACAGCGGTCCGCCCGGTGCCGGCTGGCAGATGCCGGGGTGGGATTGGCCGCAGTTCTTTGTGCAGAAACCGTTCAACGGTCTGCCCGCGACCTGGGGCAATGGTGTGCAGGTGAGTTTTGCCGCCGGGTCCCAGGCCCAGGTTCGCGCAGCCTGGACCAAGGCGCTGGAGCTGGGGGCCCGCGACGAAGGCGCGCCCGGTTTGCGGCCTGACTATGCCGCCGATTATTACGGTGCCTATTGCCGTGATCCGGAGGGCAACAAGCTGTGTTTCGTGCACACGGCTCAGCTGGCGCAACTCAACGCCCGATAATCGTGTTTCGCGATCGGACAGCGCTACACGATCTCCTACAGGGATCGCAGCCAACCCGCCAGCGCAAGGGCCTAGACCTTTGTCGTTGTGCCGCGCTCGAGAAACCGATAGATCCGCTCATCCTCCGAGTGCGCCACGTTGAAGCGTAACCAGGGGACCACTCGCGCATCGGGCATGAACAGTTGGCCCGGTGCGAGCAGGATGCGCTCTTCACGGGCCTGCATCGCCAGTGTCGTGGAGTCCTCCAGCGCCGGATGTCGCGCCCAGAGAAACAGGCCGGCGCGGGGTTCGGTAAACAGCTCCATGCCGACGCCTTCCAACCGCCGGGCCACCGACTCGTGGGCCTGGGCCAACTGCTCCTGCAATTGCTTGACGTGCTTGCGATGCCGGCCCTGCAACAATACGTCCAGCACCAGTTCTTCAGCGAGCTGTGAGGAGGTCAGGCCGCTGACCAGCTTGAGCGGCACCAGCTCTTCAATCAGCTCGGCATGGGCGGCGATAAAACCGACCCGCAGTGCCGGCGCGACGGTCTTGGAAAAACTGCCGATATAGACCACCCGCGACAGCTGGTCCATGCCCGCGAGGGCCTGCTGGCCGCTGGGGTCGAGGTCGGCGTAGATATCGTTTTCGACGATCAGGAAGTCGTGTTTTTCCGCCAGTTGCAACAAGCGATGGGCTACTGCCAGGGACAGGCTGGTGCCGGTCGGGCATTGCAGGCGGGTATTGGTGAAGAACACCTTGGGCTTGTGCAGTTGCAGCAGAGCCTCCAGGGCCAACAGGTCGATGCCGTCGCGGGTCCGTGGCACACCGATCAGCCGCGCGCCCTGCAAGCGCAGGTTGAGAAACAGGTTGTGATAACCCGGTTCGTCCACCAGCACCGTGTCGCCGCGTTGCACCAGGTAGCGCACCATCAGGTCCAGGGCGTGACTGCCGCCGCTGGTGAGCAGGATCTGTTCCGGGTGGGCGGCGATCCGCGTGTCGGCGAGTTTTTCCGCGAGACGGGCGCGCAGTTTCGGATTGCCCTTGGCGTTGCCGTAGCCGCAGAAACTGTCCGGTTCACTACGGGCCAAGGCGCGCAGGCTGCGTTGCACGCCATCGCGGTCGGACCAGGATTCGGGCAGCAGGCCGATGCCCGGACGCAGGTCCATGTCCATGCCCTGGAAGACCTTCTGCAACAGCAGGTAGGCGTCGAAATCGAACTCGTTGTCGTCGTCGGCCTGCGGTGGTTGGGGCTCGCTGCTGACCGCGCCGCCCAGGTCGCGGACATAGAAACCGGCATTGCGCACCGGCGTCAGGTAGCCCAGGGCGACCAGCCGGTCATAGGCCTCGACGGCGGTGAAGTGACTGACCTTGTGGGTCTGCGAGAACTTGCGGATCGACGGCAGCTTGCTGCCGGGGCGCAGGCGCTGGTCCTTGATCGCCTGGCTGATGCCGGTGACGATCTGGCTGACCAGCGGGGCCTGCGATCCGGGGTCGAGGAACATCATGGGAGCGTTCATCCAGGCAGGGGGTGAGCGGCAGGTGTACTGGTAAAAAGACCATCACAGTGATGCGTGCACGTCGCCTGTTCTGTTCATGGTCGCCGGTAGACCGGTGCTGCAAGATCGGTTCATCGCCGATCACTGTTGTTGGCCAAAACATACCACGAACCAGGATGCCCCATGCACGACACCCACTTGCCGATTGATCGCACGCGCATTTCCAACCAGGAGTGGGAGGCCCGTTGCGAGCTGGCCGCGCTCTACCGACTGATCGCGTACTTTCGTATGACCGATCTGATTGACACCCATATCTCGGCGCGGGTCCCCGGCGAAGAGGGGCACTTCCTGATCAACCGTTATGGCGTGCTGTTCCATGAGATGTGCGCTTCGGACCTGGTCAAGATCGATCATGACGGCGCGGTGGTGGATGCGCGGCCAGGGGAGCACCACGTCAACCGGGCCGGTTTTATCATCCACTCGGCGATCCACGCTGCCCGCACCGATGTCGCCTGTGTGGTGCACACCCACACTTCGGCGGGTATCGCCGTCGCCGCCCAGGAAGAAGGGCTGTTGCCCATCAGCCAGCATGCGCTGAAGTTCTATCGACGCCTGGGTTATCACGACTATGAAGGTATTGCCCTGAACCCCGACGAGCGTGCGCGGCTGGTCAGTGACCTGGGTTATCACAACGCGATGATCCTCCGGAACCACGGGCTGCTGGCGGTGGGACGTTCGGTGGCGGAGGCCTTCAACCAGATCTATTTCCTCGAGCGGGCCTGCCAGGCCCAGGTCCAGGCCATGGCGGGTGGACGGCAACTGCGCTTCCCCTCACCGGCGGTCTGCGAGCTGACCGCGCAACAGTCCGACAACGAGCTGGACGAGGATTACCCGAAGCTGGCCTGGCAATCGGCCTTGCGTCTGATTGCCGGGGACCTGCGCGACCACCGCCGCTGAAGCCGGGGCGTTCCACCGTGCAACTGGCCCCAGAAGCTAGGCCAAAGGGGTAGGTCCCCATCGCACACCCATGCAAGGCATGCTTCAACGCTACGAAAACCCACTCTGCCAAAACCAATAATCCTAGAGGTAGACATGAAGAACACAGCAATCGGCGCACTGGCCCTGACCCTGATGGCATCGACGGCCATGGCCGGCGAGATCACCGTGATTTCCTTTGGCGGCGTGAGCAAGGATGTGCAGACGCAAGCGTTCTACCAACCCTTCGAGAAGGCCACCGGCAGCAAGGTGGTGGCAGGGGAATACAACGGCGAAATGGGTCGGATCAAGGCCATGGTCGATACCCATAGCGTCAACTGGGATGTGGTGCAGGTCGAGGGGCCGGAGCTGATTCGTGGTTGTGAGGAGGGGCTGTTCGAGCACCTGGACATGAGTGCCATCGGCAAGCCGGCGGACTTTGTTCCGGGGACCTTGTCCGAGTGTGGTGCGGGGTTGCTGGTCTGGTCGATGGCCATGGCCTACAACGCTGACAAGTTGAGTGTCGCGCCGACCGGCTGGGGAGATTTCTGGGACGTGAAGAAGTACCCGGGCAAACGCAGCCTGCGCAAGGGCGCCAAGTACACCCTGGAAATCGCCCTGATGGCGGACGGTGTGCCGCTGGCGGATGTCTACAAGGTCCTGTCCACTCCAGCGGGTGTGGACCGGGCATTCCGCAAGCTGGACCAGATCAAGGGCAGCATCCAGTGGTGGGAGGCGGGTGCCCAGCCGATGCAGTTCCTGGCCAGCGGCGATGTGGTGATGAGTACGGCGTTCAATGGTCGGGTGTTTTCGGCCCAGGAGTCCGGGGCGAATGTGAAGGTGGTGTGGAACGGCAGCATCTATGCCATCGATGCCTGGGCGATTCCCAAGGGCAGCCCGAACAAGGCGCTGGCGGAACAGTTCATCGGCTTTTCCCTGCGGCCGGAGAACCAGAAAATGCATACGGAGAAGCTCGGCTATGGTTCGACCAACCTGAAGATCCAGCCGTTGTTGGCGCCGGCATTGGCGGCCCGGTTGAACACCGCGCCGGATAACCTGGCCCAGGCGATGCCGATGGACAACGGTTTCTGGGTTGATCATGGCGAAGAGCTGGAACAGCGCTTCAATGCCTGGGTGGCGAAGACCCACTGAGACCGGATAGACACCACCGACCTGTAGGAGCATGGCTTGCCAGCGAAGCTTTTGGCGATCTTGAGGGCCTCTTCGCTTCGGTCTGGCATCCCGGTAAGCCTGGCTCCTAGGCGGCCTGTGCGGGTCTTAGCATTTTGACCCACTCGGCGGACAGGCGATGGCAATCCCCTGGCCAGCGCGCGGTCAGCAGGTTGCCGTCGCGGACCACGAAGCCACGGCCCGGTTTGGCCGCGGAATCGCGCAGCAGAGCTGGCGGGCCCTGGGAAAAGTCTTTTGGCGTGGCCAGCGCCGCCTTGATCTCGGACTCGACGGTTTGTGGATAGGTCCGGTAGTAGCGGCCGAGCCACGGCGCAGTGATCAGCCAGGCAGCCAGTTCCATGGTGGTGGACAACAACGCGGTGACCTTGCGCCCGTGGAGCACCGAGCGCCCGCTGTCGGGGTCGAGGGTGCGGGCTAGCAACAATGGGCCGTGGCACACCGAGGCGACGGGTTTACCGGTTTTGAAGAAATGCAGGACGATGCGCTTGGCTTCGTCCGACTCCAGCAGGCTGCGCATGCCCTCGGCATGTCCGCCTGGCACGAACAGCCCTTCGAACTGCGTGGGGTCGACATCGGCGTAGGCCAGCGGTTGGCGGAAGTACTCGTCGGTGATCATCGTGTTGTAGCTTTGCAGATCGCTGTCGCGGGTCATCAGCATGGGGTTCAGCAGGCCGAAGCCATGCTCCACCAGGCGTGGGTCGGCGTAGGCCGGGGCGCCCAGCGGGGTGGCGAAGCGCACCTCGATTCCGGCCCGGCGCATGGCTTGCCAGGGCACACTGCTTTCGGTGGGGTCGTAGTCGGAGTGGGGGAGCAGGATAAGGATCATGCAGGTGGGCTCGATTTCTACGGGGTAGAGATCGAGGATAGCAGCAGGATCGTTATCGGGCCGTGCCGGATAACGCTATGAAACCTGTAGGCGATAGCGCAACAACAGCGTACGCCGACCTGTAGGAGCCGGCTTGCTGGCGATGGCGGCCGGACAGTCTATGCAAGACTTGCTGGCCTCATCGCTGGCAAGCCAGCTCCTACAGAATCGGGGCCTGTCGCAGGGCGGGTGTTGTTCGCCCTGTCGAGGCCCGTCGGCAGCTAGCGCTCGATCGCCAGCGCCACGCCTTGCCCACCGCCGATGCACAAGGTCGCCAGACCTTTTTTCGCATCGCGCTTGAGCATTTCATGCAACAGCGTTACCAGTACCCGGCAGCCCGATGCGCCGATCGGGTGACCCAAGGCAATCGCACCGCCATTGACGTTGACCTTGGCCGCATCCCAACCCAGTTCCTTGCCCACCGACAACGCCTGGGCGGCAAAGGCTTCGTTGGCCTCGATCAGGTCCAACTGGTCGAGGGACCAGCCGGCCTTGTCCAGGCAACGACGGGTCGCGCTGACCGGGCCGATACCCATGATCGCCGGGTCGACGCCCGCGTTGGCATAGGCGGCGATCTTCGCCAGCACCGGTAGGCCGAGGGCCTTGGCCTTGGCGGCGCTCATCAGGATCACGGCGGCGGCCCCGTCGTTCAGCGACGAGGCGTTGCCGGCGGTGACCGTGCCGTCCTTCTTGAACGCCGGCTTGAGCTTGCCCAGCGACTCGGCGGTGGTCCCGGCGCGTGGTTGTTCATCGGTAGCGAAGGCCACCGGATCGCCCTTGCGCTGGGGAATCAGGATCGGGGTGATTTCGTCGACGAAACGCCCGGCTTCAATGGCGGCAACGGCTTTCTGCTGGGACGCGGCGGCAAACTCATCCTGGGCTTCACGACTGATATCGTACTTGGCCACCAGGTTCTCGGCGGTGATGCCCATGTGGTAATCGTTGAACGCATCCCACAGGCCGTCGCTGATCATGGTGTCGACGATCTGCGCGTGCCCCATGCGCAGGCCGGTGCGGGCACCGGGCATCACGTAGTTGGACAGGCTCATGTTCTCCTGGCCACCGGCGATGATCACCTCGGCATCGCCGCAGCGAATCGCCTGGGTCGCCAGGTGCAGGGCCTTGAGGCCCGAGCCGCAGACCTTGTTCAGGGTCATGGCCGGCACCGCGTGGGGCAGGCCGGCCTTGATCGCGGCCTGGCGCGCGGGGTTCTGCCCGGCACCGGCGGTGAGCACCTGGCCCATGATCACTTCATCGACCAGCGCACCGTCCAGGCCGGTCTGTGCCAGCAACTGGCGGATCACCGCGGCGCCCAGGTCCACGGCGGAGATATTCGCCAGCGAACCCTGGAAACTGCCCACCGCCGTGCGGGTGGCGGCCACTATCACTACATCTTGCATCGCTTCATTCCTCATCAGGAAAACTGCATTTCAGGCACGTGGTCGGGAACGATCAGTTTACCCGCGGTCTTGCTGACAATCTCTTCGACACTGACGCCCGGCGCGCGCTCCTTGAGAATGAACGCGCCGTTTTCGATTTCCAGGTAGGCCAGGTCGGTCAACACACGCTTGATGCAGCGCGCACCGGTCAGCGGCAGGCTGCAACGCGACAGCAGTTTCGACTCACCGTCCTTGGACGCATGGGTCATGGTGACGATGATGTTGTCCGCGCCGGCCACCAGGTCCATGGCACCGCCCATGCCCTTGACCAGCTTGCCGGGGATCATCCAGGAGGCGATGTTGCCCTCGACGTCGACTTCAAAGGCGCCGAGCACCGTCAGGTCGATATGGCCGCCGCGAATCATCGCGAAGGACTCGGCGGAAGAAAAGATCGACGCGCCGATACGGGCGGTGACGGTTTGTTTGCCGGCGTTGATCATGTCGGCATCGACTTCGTCGTCGGTCGGAAAGGCGCCCATGCCGAGCAGGCCGTTTTCCGATTGCAGCATGACTTCCATGCCGGCGGGGATGTAGTTGGCGACCAGGGTCGGAATGCCGATGCCCAGGTTCACGTAGTAGCCGTCCTGCATTTCGCGGGCAACGCGCTGGGCCATTTGTTCGCGGGAAAGTGCCATGTTCTTGTTCTCCGTTAGTCGAGGGAAGGGCCTGGGTTCACTTGCGCACGGTGCGCTGTTCGATGCGCTTTTCGAACGTGCCGCAGATGACCCGGTCGACGTAGATTCCTGGGGTATGGATCTGCGCCGGGTCCAGCTCGCCGGGTTCGACGATTTCCTCGACTTCGACCACGGTGATCTTGCCGGCGGTCGCGGCCAGCGGGTTGAAGTTCTGGGCGGTGTGGCGATAGATGACATTGCCGAAATGGTCGGCTTTCCAGCCTTTGACAATGGCGAAATCACCGGTGATGGACTCTTCCATCAGGTACGGACGGCCGTTGAACTCACGGGTTTCCTTGCCGTCGGCGACCGGGGTGCCGACCCCGGTGGCGGTGAAGAAAGCCGGGATACCGGCACCGCCGGCGCGCATTTTTTCGGCCAGGGTGCCTTGGGGGGTCAGCACCACTTCGATTTCACCGCTGAGCAGCTGTTTTTCGAAGAGGGCGTTTTCGCCGACATAGGAGGCGACCACCTTGCGGATCTGCCGGTCTTCCAGCAGCACGCCGAGGCCGAAGCCGTCGACGCCGCAGTTGTTGGAGACCACGGTCAGGTCGCGGGTGCCCTTGCGCTTGATCTCGGCGATCAGGTTCTCGGGGATACCGCACAGGCCGAAGCCGCCACTCAGGACCGTCATGCCATCCTCGAGCCCGGCCAGGGCTTCTTCATAGGAAGACACGCGTTTATCGAAACCTGCCATATGCACCATCCTCTTGTTGTTTGTCGGACTCGCCGTTGGAGGTGAGTGTTGCTCCGGAAGATATATTTGTTAAGTTGATTTTTAGGGTCGATTGATTGATAAAGATCAAGAATGCCCTTTTCTCCAGTAGAGACCTCGTTCATGACCGTTAAACAGCTTAGGGCCTTTCTGGCCGTTGCCCAGAGCCTGAGTTTCGCCGTGGCGGGCGAGCGTCTCTATTTGTCGCAATCGGCCCTGAGCCTGACCATCAAGGCCCTCGAAGAAGGCCTGGGCGGGCGGCTGTTCAGCCGCAATACCCGCAATGTCGCCCTGACCCCGGAAGGCGAGGTCCTGGTGCCCCTGGCCCGGCGCCTGATCGCCGACTGGGACAATGCCGAGGACGAACTGCGCCAGCGTTTCACCTTGCAGCGCGGTCGCGTGACCCTGGCCGCCATGCCGTCATTCGCCGGTAACCTGCTACCACCGATCCTCAAGACTTTCCGAGCACGCTATCCCCAGGTCAATGTCACGGTCAACGACGTGATCAACGAGCAGGTCCTTGAAATGGTCCGTGATGGCCAGGTGGAACTGGGGGTGGCCTTCGAACCGCAGCAGGGCTCGTCGCTGGCGTTCACGCCGCTGTATGTCGACCGTTTTGTCGCGGTGGTGCCGGCGGATTCGCCCTGGGTCGACCAGGCTGAGATCGATTGGCCCACCTTGCTGACGCAGTCCTTCATTACCTTGCAGCGCCCCTCCACGGTGCGGGTGATGCTGGAAGAACATCTGCGGGCGCGGGACATGAGCTTGCCGGTGGAGTTCGAGAGCCATCAACTGGCTACAGTGGGGCGCATGGTCGCCAGCGGGTTGGGGGTGAGTGCGGTGCCGGCGTTGTGTGTCGGACAGATGCGCGAGCTGGGCGCGCGTTGCATCACCTTGTGTGATCCGGTGGTCGAACGGGCCATCGGTGTGCTGACCAAACCCGCTCATGAGCTGTCGGCGGCGGCCCAGGCATTGTTCGATGTGTTACAGGAGGAAAAATTAAGTTACTTGAATTTCGAAAAATAACTGCTTTGCGTGTGGACCTTTTCCGGCGATGCGCAATCATTACCCCATGAATATCCGAAGGAGGTGTGTATGTTCATCCGGTCTTTGACCCTCGCTGTACTGTCCATCGTTGCTACAAGTCCCGTCTGGGCGGCCGATGAGCCGTCTCCGCTGGCCCAGGATCTGGGGAAAAACCGTCCGTTGATCGTGATTGCGCCGAGTACGGTGGATCCCACATTGGTCAGTCTGAAGAAGGCGATCGAGGATCCGGCCAACAAGAAGGACATCGACGATCGTCAACTGGTGCTCTACGAAGTGGCCCAGACCGTCGGCAAGCGCGCGGGCAAATGGATGGAGCAGCCGGCCACCATGGCGCTGATTCGCGGGCTCAAGCTGGGGGTCACGCCGGAGGACAAGTCCACGGTGATCCTGGTGGGCAAGGACGGCGAGCAGAAGGTCCTCGAACACGATGGGCCGATTGCATTCAAGGATGTGCTCAGTGCGGTCGATGCGTTGCCGGCCTCGGAGAAAGCCACTGTCGCGCCTGCGCCACCGGCGCCGCCGGAAGCCAAGCCGGCCAAGGGGGCGAAAGGTGCCAAGGCCGAGAAGGCCGGTAAGGCGGCAACACCGCCCAAGGATCTGGAAGACTGATGTCGGGCAGCATTGATCGGGATTGGTCCATAAGAGGCGATGGCCATGTCGGGCGTTCACAAAGCAGCACAACTCGGTTTCAGCGCTGAAGCCAAAACCTATGCCCACGGGCGCCCTGACTATCCGGCCGAGATGTTGTCGTGGCTGCGCGATACCCTGGGTATTGCGCCGGGCGGGCAGGTGATCGACCTCGGTGCCGGCACCGGCAAGTTCACTCGCTTGCTTGAGGCGACCGGAGCCACGATAACGGCCATCGAGCCGGTCGAGGCGATGCGTGCCGAGTTGGTCGCGCGCCTGCCGGCGGTCCGGGCGCTGTCGGGGACTGCCGATGCTATACCGCTGGAGTCCGGGGTTGGCGACGCGCTGCTGTGTGCCCAGGCGTTTCACTGGTTTGCCCATGAAGCGGCGCTTGCCGAGATTCACCGGGTACTCAAGCCGGGCGGGCGACTCGGACTGGTGTGGAATGTGCGTGACGAGTCGGTTGACTGGGTGGCGGCCATTACCCGGATCATTACGCCTTACGAGGGCGATACTCCGCGTTTTCACACGGGGGCTTGGCGTAAACCGTTCAACGGCCGCTACTTCTCGGCGCCGGAACTGAGCTGTTTTGGGTACAGTCATGTGGGGACGCCCGAGGAAGTCATCATCGACCGCTTTCTGTCGGTCAGTTTTATTGCGGCATTGCCCGCGGCGGAAAAGGCACAGGTCACCGAGCAGCTTCAGACCCTGATTCAAACCCATCCGGCCTTGCGCGGCCAAGAGACCATCGCCTTTCCTTATCGGACCGAGGCGTATCGCTGCATTCGCCTGGACTGATACCGGCTGGTCAGCTTGACGCCCGCTGGTTAGGATCGTGCCTTGTCGTGGTTCATGGTCAAGGAGCGGGTATGAAGGGCAGCTGTGCTTGCGGGGCCGTCGAATATGAAATCGACGCTATCGATATGCCGATCGGGCATTGTCATTGCCACACCTGTCGCAAGACCCACGCGGCGGCGTTTGTGAGCACTGCCGGGGTCAAACGTGAGCATTTTCGCTGGCTCAAGGGTCAGGAAACCCTGACCGCCTATGAATCCTCGCCGGGCAAGCTACGCTATTTCTGCTCGCGGTGCGGTTCGCATCTGATGGCCGAAAGGCCGCATCTGCCCGTAGTGATTGTGCGTGTCGCGACCCTGGATGACGATCCGGGCCTGCTGGCCGAGCATCACATCTGGGTATCCCATGATGTGCCATGGCTGCGTTATGAAGGCGTGGTCGAGCATTCGGAGTGGCAGCCGGGACGCTGACTGAAGGCCTGCGCGCCAATCTGCATGCGTGATCCACACCGTCCGCATGGCACGATGGTTATAACGTTAGATTATATTTATATAAAGAGTCATAACGTTAGCCGCTATGCTGCCCGCCAGATTTTTATGTCGTCTCGCTAGATTCTCCAGGGCTTGCTAATGGATGTCGGTAATTTCGGTTTTGTCGTTGCAGGCTTGGTGGTCGGTTTTATTGTCGGGATGACCGGCGTCGGTGGCGGCTCGTTGATGACGCCGATCCTGCTGTGGTTCGGCATCAACCCGGCCACCGCCGTGGGCACGGACCTGCTCTACGCCGCGATCACCAAGTCCGGCGGCGTTCTGGTTCATCGGAAAAATGACAATATCGACTGGAAAATTACCGGCTGGCTGACCCTGGGCAGCGTACCGGCGGTGTTGTTGACCTTGTGGTTTCTGAGCAGCCTGCACACCGCGCCGGAAGCCTTGAACAGCATCATCAAGCAATCGTTGGGTTTTGTGCTGTTGCTGACGGCACTGGCGGTGCTGTTCAAGAACAAGTTGCTGGCGTTTGCCCATCGGCGTGGTGTCGATCACTCGAAGATCAGTGACTCGAAGTTGAACGGGCTGACGGTATTGACCGGCCTGATCCTCGGCACCATGGTCGCCTTGACCTCCATCGGTGCCGGCGCCCTGGGTACGGTGGCCTTGTTTATCCTCTATCCGTTCCTGCCGACCCGGCGTCTGGTGGGCACGGAAATCGCCCACGCGGTGCCGCTGACCCTGGTTGCAGGCCTGGGGCACGCGAGCATGGGCAATATGAACTGGGAACTGCTGGGCTTCCTGCTGATGGGCTCGCTGCCGGGGATCTACATCGGCAGCCATCTGGCGGGACGGGTGTCGGATAACCTCTTGCGGCCGTTCCTGGCGGTCATGCTGTTTTCCATCGGTTACAAGCTGGTGTTCTGATCGCTATCGGTTGAATCCGGACAGCAAGGCGTCCAGCAGACTGCGCACGGCGGGCACCATGCCCCGCCGGGAAGGGTAGATCGCGTGCAGGCTGCCGCTGGGCGATGGGCAGTCGGGCAGTATCTGCACCAGACGGCCCTGCATCAGATCGTTCTGAACCAGGCTTGTCGGCAGTTGCGCTATACCGATTCCCCTCAAGGTTGCTTGCAGCAGTGTCTCCAGGTCATCGGTGGCCAACCTTGGCTGGTGGGTCAACACGACGGGGTGTGGCGCCTGGAAATGCCATTGATATTTATCGTTGGTGTTGGCCATGGCCAGGGTTGGCATACGCGCCAGGTGGTCCAGTTGAGTGAGCGGTGCATGCTGTGCCAACAAGGCCGGACTTGCGACCAGAATGCGCTGGGAGGTCAGCAGCGGCAGCAGCGTCAACTCGGAGTCATCCAATGGCAGCAGGCGTACGCGCAGGGCGATATCCAGGCCCTCCTCGATGACATCGACACGCCGGTTGGTTGCATCGAGCATGATCCGCACCGCCGGATTGTCCACCAGGTATTGCGCCAGAATGGCCCTGGCTCCCATCTGCAAGACCCCCAATGGGCAACTGATTCGGACCACGCCCTGTGGCGAAGCGCGGGTTTGATCGATGGCTGTCTTTGCCGCCCGGGCTTCCTCCACCAGGGCCACGCAGTGCTGGTGAAACAGGCGGCCGGCGTCGGTCAGGGAGACCCGTCGCGAATTGCGATTGAGCAGGCGTACGCCCAATTCCGTTTCGAGTGCACTGACACGGCGGCTGAGCTTCGAGGTTTGCAGTCCCATCGCCTTCGCCGCCGCTGTAAACCCGCCGTGATCCACCACCTTGGCGAACAGGTACATATTGTTCAAATCCGTCAGAGGGTCCATTGCCGGTCTCGTGCTGGTTTATCGTTCTATTTTCTACAAGGTAGCGTTGCTTTTACAGCAGTTCTTCTTGGTTGGTTTCAAATTTATGCTCTTTAACGCGGCAATCAGCCGCTTTTTCAGGAGCTGAAATGTTAGAGCATCGATTCAAGTCCGACCTCGGCGGCGGCGACTATGGCTGGCTCAAGGCCCGCCATCATTTCAACGTAACGGCCGATGGCAATCCCGCGCACCGCCCGCTGGGGGCGCTGGTGGTCTGGAATGACGACGAGATTGCACCAGGCACCGGTTTCCCGATGCATGGCCACGAAAGCATGGAGATCGTTTCCTACGTGCTGGAAGGTGCGGTGAGCCATCAAGACAGTGTCGGCGGACAAGGCCGTACCGAGGCCGGTGACGTGCAGGTGATGAGTGCCGGGACCGGTATTCGACATCAAGAGCGCAATGAGGGTGACGTTCCGTTAAGACTGTTCCAGATCTGGTTGCGGCCGCGGGAAAACGGTGGACTGCCCAACTGGGGGATGCGGCCTTTTCCCAAGTCTGATCGGGCCGGCCAATGGGTCGTGTTGGCCAGTGGAATGCCTGACGATGAAAGCGCTCTGCCGATCCGCGCCAACGCTCGTGTGCTGGGGGCGACTCTTAAGGCCGGCCAGAGCCTGGGCCAATGTTGTTCGACTACTCGCCAGGGTTATCTGGTGCCGGTGTTCGGCGCGGTGAAGGTCAATGGCGAAAGGGTCGAAGCGGGGGACGGGATTGCCATGAGCGAGGAGTCGATGCTTGTTGTCGAGGCTATCGAGGATACCGAAGTCGTATTGGTCGAGGTGTTTTGAGCATGAAGACGATCATCATGACCGGCGGGACTTTCGGTCTGGGGGAGGCGACAGCAAAGCAACTGAGCGCCACCCCTGACACCCAGTTGATCCTTGGCGGGCGAGAAACCCGTTTGCCGCTGGAGCTGGCGAGCTTGAGCAGTGTCAGGCAATTCGCCAGGCAGGTGCTTGAGACGCTGGGCAAGACGAAGATCAACGCCCTGGTGCTCAATGCCGGACTCAGCTTTCCCAAGGCGGCGCGCACGGTGGACGGCTACGAGACCACCTTTGCGGTCAATCATCTGGGCCACTATCTGTTGTTGCGTCTGCTGGCGCCGGCGTTGGCGCGAGAGGCCATTGTGGTGATCACCACCAGTAACACCCATGACCCGATGTTCAGTCCGGTTGCGCCGTTTCCCTTTGTCGATGCGCAACAGCTGGCGCAGTTGGACCTCGGGAAAGGCGCGCAGGGTGGTGTGGCGTTCGAGCCCGGGTTTCGCGCCTACGCCACCTCGAAGTTGTGCAATCTGCTGACGGCCCGTGCCTTCGCGGCTTCAGCCGAGGTCAAGGCACGCCGTTTGCGGGTTATCGCTTACAACCCGGGTTATATCCCCGGCACAGGGCTGGGGCGTAATTTGCCTGTTGGGGCGTTGCCTGCGCCGGCCATGGCATTGAGTCCCTATTTTGCCGATGTCATGCGCATACAAGCCGGGGAGTTCCTGGCCGATCTGGCGTTGGGGCGGATTGTCCCGCCGAGAGGGCGGTTGTATGCGTCACTGGTGAGAGGTGAGTTGACTTGGCCGCAGCCGTCCGAATTGGCTGGTCGTGATGATGTGGCGCAGCAACTGTGGAATGACAGTGCAGTGTTGGTGGGGATGGACAGCCCGGCGCCTGCACTTGTCATGTGAAATTTGCGAACGTAACCGCTTGATGTTTGCAGCCATTGGTTGTTCTAAGAGTGTGCGTGGGTGATCCGTCTGGTGAAGAAATCAACGGCATGTTGCCGAGTACCTACCGCCTGCAGTGTCGCTGCCGGGTCAAGTCCGAAGCGTTTTGCGGAACCTGTGACCAGGCTTTTTTGAAGATCGTTGAGCGCCGCCGTCGGCGATGGCTGCGCGAAGGCAGTCGCAGCCGGCGCCGATATAGGGGGTAGATCAACACGAGGTGTATTCAGGGTGAGCAACTGATTGAGCGTCGGCGCATTCGCAATCCGCTTGCTGGTGAGCATGTCCTGCGCCGGGATGCCGATCCAGTCGCGCAAGGTGGCCAGAATACTGGTGTGATCGTACGGTGCATTCGGGGTGTCCGATCTGAACACCGTACCGGCCTGGATGTAGGGTGAGACCACCACTGTTGGCACGCGTACGCCAAAACGCGTGAAGTCGAAGCCGTTACCATCAAGCGGACGGGCTTGGTCAGGTGGAGTTGCATTGAATGGCGGGGTGACATGGTCGAAACAACCACCGTGCTCGTCGTAGGTGATGACAAGCAAGGTCTGGTTCCAGCCCTTCGATGTACTGACGGCGTTCCAGATTGAATACAGAAAGGCTTCGCCCGCTTGAACATCATGAGGGGGATGCTGGTCGTTAGGGTCGACCAGAAAGCTGGGCTCGATAAACGAATAGCGTGGCAGCGAGTTGGTCTGGCATGCATCCAGAAACGCGGAAAAACCTCTGAAGTGGGGACTCAACATGGGGTCCCATAATTTCGGGAACATCGTCCGGGTCAGCGAGGGGGTGAGGATGGTATTGCTGTAGACGCCCCAACTGCATCCGATCGATCCCAGGACGTTGAAGATGGTGGGGACATCCCAGGCGAATGGATCGGGAGGCGTGCCATTGTCCACATTGCCATTGGACGTCCCGGCGTGAGCAAAGGCGCGGTTAGGCCAGGTCTGGCTGGGCACGGAGGCGAACCAGGCATCGGAAACCGCATAGGCGCGGGCCAATTTGGCCAATACCGGCAGCTGCGCCGGGCTGTAGCATTGCATGATCTGATCGGGATTGGCGGTTTTCGTGGTGGTGTAATTGTCGACAAAGCCCATGGGCGGCGTATTGTCGGGGCTGACTGGACCGTCTCTGAACAGCTGGTAGGTGACGTTGGCAAAGGTTTCTTGCGGATCGGGGTCTGGAGCCTGGAAACCGCTGGCCTGCAGGGTCACTGCCACATGACGCGCAGGCGTGGAGTTCGAGCAGGGGTTGGACATGCCAGGTTGCAGGCCGTCAAATCGAGGGGCGCTGGTCGCCGGCAGGACCTGCGACGGTGGGCTGTCATTTGGATAGAGCCAGCCAAGCATCGTATCCAGTGAGCGGTTTTCCAGCATGACAACGACGACATGTTCAATTTGATTCATGGCTTTCACCGTCAGTGATCAATTGTATGTCTTGCGAAGTGCTATCTCACGCCTCCTACGGCCCGGTATGCGGCCGCTGCATACGCCACCGCCAGGGCGCCACCTATCAAGTTCGCCACTGCCTGGATAAACCACAGGCCTATGATATTGACCAACAATAGCACTCCTGCAAGCAGTAGGGCCCGTCCCCGTGATCTAGAGTGCGACGCTTTGAAAAGGTCAATCTTGGTCCTTTGACCGTTAGATGCTGCCATGAACCGTTGCTTTGCCAGGTTCGTCATCATCAATTTTATGAGATGGGCAGGCGCAACCTGGGCCGTAAGTGCGTTCAATATTCCTTCGTGATTTGCGCCTGAAGTGTCGTGATCGCACTGAATTTTCCTACCTGTGTGAATATTGTGCTCCGTGAAGCATCAGTTCACGCTGTAGTCATGATCAAGACTTTCCAACACAGGTGTGGACGTCGAGTTGGTTGATTACCTCGACTATCACTGAAAGGAGGCCACCGATGGCCATGCACAATCCTCCACATCCTGGTGTCATGATTCAGGAGATGTTGCCGGAACTGAGTATCAAGATTGCCGAGATGGCCCGACGCCTGCACTTCTCGCGGGAAATGCTTTCACGGGTGATCAATGGCCGGGCGCCCATAAGCCCTGATCTGGCAGTGCGCCTGGAGCGTTCCGGCTTGAGCACCGCCCGTTTCTGGCTGGGCCTGCAAATGAACTATGACTTGTGGCAAGCCGAGCACCGTGAGCAGCCGGTCGTGGATCGTCTGGTTGCTGCCTGAGCCCCTATTGGCAAATGATCCTACGCCGAAAATGCACCTCCGTGCTGATGGATTAGGCTTGTTATTCGACTCCGACACAATGAAAAAAGAGCATTGCCAAGACGTAAGTGGAGGCCGATGATGGATCGTATAACTCAACTGTTCATACGCGTTGCACCGCAATGCCTGGCGACCACCCGACAACCGGAGTCCGATCATGAATGAACAAACCTGCGCCTGCCCGCACTGTACCTGCAAGGTTGGTGAGCATGCGGTCGTGCGTCATGGTAAGCACTACTGCTGCCAGGCGTGCGCCGACCATCACCCAAATGGTGAACCTTGCACGGCTTCAAAATGCCACTGTGCAGACAAACCTAAGTAAAAGTTACATCTTTCTTGGTTGCGCAATACGCCTCAAGTTCTTTGCTACGTACGGCGATCAGATTCTCCTGTTCACTGCGTCGCTGACACGGCTTTTTTGGTGGGCTATAGCCAGGCACACCCTGAAGCTGCGCGGATAGCCAAGGAGCAGGGGATCGGCATTCGGCCAAGGTCAACTTAAAGGGCTTTTCGGTATTTACTGCAATGGCAGCATCATTGTGATCGGTGAGACGCCGGGGCAGG
The DNA here is from genome assembly GCF_023242345.1 of Pseudomonas sp. MWU12-2037. Lineage (NCBI taxonomy): Bacteria > Pseudomonadati > Pseudomonadota > Gammaproteobacteria > Pseudomonadales > Pseudomonadaceae > Pseudomonas > Pseudomonas sp. MWU12-2037. The sequence continues at coordinate 48,059 of NZ_JALLIZ010000031.1, forward strand.
GGATGAAGCCTGCGTGCCGGGCATAAAAGTCTGCGAGCCGGTCATTCAGGGGATGGACCAGAACGGCTGTTGAGCCCACCGTTTCGGAGGCGCTGATACAGCGTTCGATTGCATCCTGTAGCAGATCGATAGCATAACCGTTGCCCTGAGCGACGAGACTGATGCCGATCCGACCGATGATGGTAACGGGATGCTGTCCCGGCGAATTACGTTGCCGACTCTTCGGTACCACGGACGCGCGCATGGCCGACCCGTTGGATAGGGTGTAGTAGCCGATGACCTTCTGGGTACCTTTGAGACAAATCACATAGACCACCGCGTGTTTAGCGGTCTGGGCTCTATGTGCTTTTTTGACGAGGTACTCATTGATCGAGCTTTCACCACAATCGAAATCGTTCAGATCGTGCTGCTCGTTTAGCTTTGCGGGAGCGCTCAGCTCCAGCGTTTTGGCCTTGCCAGGAGTTTTTGCAGGCACTGGTTCCCTCGCACCGGGTTGTCTTCCAAAGCTTTCTCGAATGAGTCAAACGCGTCCTCATCGAGTACGAACAACCGCTTGTCCAAGATGACCTCTTCAGCTTTCTGGCAGGCTGCTTCCAGAATGAAGCTGGTACGGTCACGGCCTGACAAGGCAGCAGCGATATCAATCAAATTTCGTTTCTTGATGTCTGCCCGCATGTTGATAGGTACGGGCTTTTCTTTCGTCGGTTCTGGCTGGCTGGTCTTCAGCATCATGAAACCCTCTATGGGGGCGCTCTCTGTCGTCGGCAGGTGGAGCAGACCTGCGGCACAATCGTAGCATTCCTGTGTATCAGATGTAAGTGTTGTGTATCTCATTGATATACGATCTCTGCTGTGAATTGTGTTCGAGCGTGGATGCCAGCCAAGCGTTGATGCGTGCTTAGATTGCACTCGGAGCTTGAGGGCGTCCACACATCGAAACCTGCTGAAACAAAGGCTTTACGCTGTGATCAGACACAAACAAAAAAGCCCTGAACAGGTTCAGGGCTTTCCGGTGTTTCAGTCTATTCACCCAAGGTGAACAGCCGCATCAATCCCAGCTCAACGCCCCGCCAGTCTGATACTCGATCACGCGGGTCTCGAAGAAGTTCTTCTCTTTCTTCAAGTCCATGATCTCGCTCATCCAGGGGAACGGGTTGGTGGTCCCCGGGTACTCTTCCTTCAAACCGATCTGGCTCAGGCGACGGTTGGCGATGAACTTGAGGTAGTCCTCCATCATCGCCGCGTTCATGCCCAGCACGCCGCGTGGCATGGTGTCGCGCGCGTATTCGATTTCCAGCTGGGTGCCCTGCAGGATCATCTGCGTGGCTTCTTCCTTCATCTCGGCATCCCACAGGTGCGGGTTCTCGATCTTGATCTGGTTGATCACGTCGATGCCGAAGTTCAGGTGCATGGACTCATCCCGCAGGATGTACTGGAACTGCTCGGCCACGCCGGTCATCTTGTTGCGACGACCCATGGACAAAATCTGGGTGAAGCCGCAGTAGAAGAAGATCCCTTCCAGCACGCAGTAGTAGGCA
>NZ_JALLIZ010000032.1:0-46474 GCF_023242345.1 Pseudomonas sp. MWU12-2037
AGGGATAGTGATACTCCTCAGACCGCCATCGGCGCCGTCATCGGCGCATGGTGCTGGTAGCCTTCCAGTGAGAAATCCCCCGGTTCCACCAGCTCCAGCCACTCCGGCTGATAAACACCGGTCTTGGCAAACTCCGGCACACGGTCCGAAATCACCAGCTTCGGCATCGGGAACGGCTCGCGGGTCAGCTGCTCGTTGAGCATGTCCAGGTGGTTTTCATACACATGGGCATCACCGATGAAATAGGTGAACCAGCGCGGCGTATAACCGGTCAGGCGCCCGATCAGGCTCAGCAGTGCCGCGCCTTCGGTCAGGTTGAACGGCGTGCCCAACCCCAGATCATTCGAACGGATGTAGAGGGTCAGGGAAATCTCCTTGGTCTCCACATTCGGATGAAACTGATACAGCAAATGACACGGCGGCAAGGCCATTTCATCCAGCTGCGCACAGTTCCAGCCATGGAACAGAATCCGCCGGCTACCCGGATCCTTGATGATGGTGTCGACGCACTGGCGCACCTGGTCGATGGCCTTGTACAGCACCACATAGGCCTGGCCGTTTTCCTCGCCCTCGGCAATCCGCCGATAGCCCTGGCCCAGAGTCTGCTCGATGGCCGCCACATTGCTCTTGGCAATCTGCTTGTACGCCGGCCATTTACGCCATTGCACCCCATAGATCTCGCCCAGGTCGTCTTCGCCCTGGCGGAACGGGTTGGCCAGCCACTGGGCGTTTTCGTTGGCGTTCTGGTCCCAGACCTTGCAGCCCAGCGCACGGAATTCGGCGGCGTTGTTCACCCCACGAAGAAAACCGCACATCTCGCCAACGGCGGACTTGAAGGCCATCTTGCGGGTGGTGATCGCCGGGAAACCTTCCTGGAGGTCATAACGCAGCATGGCCCCGGGAAAACTGATGGTGTTCACACCGGTACGGTTGGCCTGCTTGGTGCCGTTCTTGATGACATGGGCGACCAGTTCGAGATATTGCTTCATGAGTTACCTGCATCCTTGAATACGGGGCCCGCGAGCCCCGATTCGAATTTAAAGCGCGGCGTCTTTCGCGGCCGGTGTAGTCGGGGCGCGGTGATAGGCGAACCACAGCAAGCCCAGGCCGCCGATGATCATCGGCAGGCTGAGGATCTGCCCCATGGTCACCCAGCCGAACGCCAGGTAGCCGAGCTGCGCATCTGGCACCCGGACGAACTCGACGACAAAACGGAAGATCCCGTAGAACAACGCGAACATGCCCGAAACCGCCATGGTCGGCCGCGGCTTGCGCGAGAACAACCAGAGGATCACGAACAGGGCCACGCCTTCCAGGGCGAACTGATACAGCTGCGACGGGTGACGCGGCAACTGGGCCGGGTCGCTGAACGGCGGAAAGATCATCGCCCACGGCAAGTCCGTCGGTTTGCCCCACAGCTCGGCGTTGATGAAATTGCCGATCCGCCCAGCACCCAGGCCGATCGGAACCATCGGCGCGACAAAGTCCATCAGTTGGAAGAACGACTTGCCGTTGCGCCGGCCAAACCACCAGGCCGCCACCATCACCCCGATAAAGCCGCCATGGAACGCCATGCCGCCCTTCCAGACCTCGAAGATCAGCGTCGGGTTGGCCAGGTAGGCGCTCAGATCGTAGAACAGCACATAACCCAGGCGCCCGCCGACAATCACGCCCATGGCCAGCCAGAAGATCAGGTCGGAGAGCTTTTCCTTGGTCCAGGTCGGATCGAAACGGTTCAGGCGCCGGGAGGCCAGCAGCCACGCACCGCCAATGCCGACCAGGTACATCAGGCCGTACCAGTGGATTTTCAGCGGGCCGATGGCCAGGGCCACCGGGTCAATCTGCGGGTAAGGCAGCATTGCAACTCCTCGATAGAGTAAAAATTCAGGGCCCGGCGAACAGCAATCGCCCGGGCCGGCGGGTCATGTTGCAACCGCGCCATTAAGCCAATATTGCGCCGGCATGACTGAACCGAGCCTGTGGCTCAGATCAGGAACTTCAGGCCGACAATGAACAACAGGCCGGCAAACAGCCGCTTGAGCAACAGCGGCGACAGTTGGTGCGCCAGTTGCACACCGAACCGAGCAAAAAACATACTGGTCAGGGCAATCCCGAGCAAGGCCGGCAAATAGATAAAGCCCAGGCTGTGGGCCGGCAACAATGGATCGTGCCAACCCAGGATCATGAAACTCAAGGTACTGGCCAGGGCAATCGGCAAGCCACAGGCCGAGGACGTCGCCACCGCCTGCTGCATCGGCACGCTGCGCCAGGTCAGGAACGGCACGGTCAGGGAGCCGCCGCCGATCCCGAAAATCGCCGAGGCCCAGCCGATCACCGCCCCCGCCAGGCCGAGGCCGAACTTGCCGGGCACGCTGCGGCTGGCCTTGGGCTTGAGGTTCAGCGCCATCTGTGCCGCCACCACCAGGGCGAACACGCCGATGATCTTCTGCAGGTGCGGGCCGGCGATAGCCTTGGCGGTCAAGGCGCCGAGGCCCGAGCCCAGCAGGATGCCCACGGCCATCCAGGCAAAGACCGGCCAGAGCACCGCGCCGCGCTTGTGATGCCCGCGAATGGTGTTGAACGAGGTGAAAATGATCGTCGCCAGGGACGTGCCCACCGCCAGGTGCGTGAGGATCAGCGGATCGAACCCTTGCAGGGTGAAACTGAACACCAGCACCGGGACGATAATGATCCCGCCGCCCACGCCGAACAGCCCGGCCAGCACGCCGGCGCAGGCCCCCAAGACCAGATAGAGCAGAAATTCCATGCGCGACCCCGCAAAACAAGTCCGGCATGGTAACGGAAGGCGGCACACGGCTCTACTGGATGGCGATGGATACCCTGCGTAGAGTGGGCAAAAACATCGAGGACCACCTGATGTGCCTGATTGTCTTTGCCTGGCGCCCGGGCCACGCCCAGCCGCTGATCGTCGCGGCCAACCGTGACGAATTTTATGCCCGACCAAGCCTGCCCCTGGCGCAATGGCCAGAAGCGCCGCAGGTGTATGCGGGGCGTGATCTGGAGGCGGGCGGGACCTGGCTGGGGATCGGGGCCCGGGGGCGCTTTGCGGCCTTGACCAATATCCGCAATCCGCACCAGCCGGTGGCCCGGCGCTCACGGGGGGAGTTGGTGGCGCGCTTTCTCACCGAAGGCCTGCCGATTGATGAGTATTTAGCCGAAATTCGCGCAAGATCGGCAGAATATGCCGGGTTCAACCTGCTCCTGGGAACAGCGGATGCGCTGTGGCATCTCAATTCCCACGAGGGTGAACCGCGCCAACTGGCGGAGGGTGTCTACGGGCTGTCCAATGCCGGGCTCGATACGCCCTGGCCGAAACTGCTCAAGGCCCGCGCGGCGCTGTCCTGGGAACTGGCGGATCCGCGACCGGAGGCGTTGCTGGCGATGCTCGGCGACCCGACGATCGCGCCGCTTGCCGATTTGCCGGACACCGGGGTGGGACAGGCAACCGAGAGCCTGCTGTCCAGCGTGTTTATCGCCAGCCCCAGCTACGGCACCCGGGCCAGCACGGTGCTGATCAGCCACGCCGATGGCACGCGCCATCTCATGGAGCGCAGCTTCGGGCCGTATGGCGGGCATCTGGGAGAGGTGGAGCTAAAGGTCTAGCTCCGCCCTCTCAATGCGTGACAGTCGGCACCACCATCCGTGACAGCCCGAGGTTCTTCAGCGCCAACTGCAAGGTACTGCGAATCACCTGCGGGTTGTCGATGGTCATCACCTGGGCCAGCAGTTCCTGGGCCTTGCTCAGATTGATCTGGCGCAGCATCCATTTCACCTTCGGCAGGTTGGTGGCGTTCATCGACAGGCTGTCAAAGCCCATCGCCATCAACAGCACCGCCGCCATCGGATCACCGGCCATCTCGCCGCAGATACTCACCGGCTTGCCTTCGGCATGGGCGTCACGCACCACGTTCTGTAAGGCTTGCAGCACCGCCGGGTGCAGGTAGTCATAAAGGTCCGCGACCCGTGGGTTGTTGCGGTCCACGGCCAGCAGGTACTGGGTCAGGTCGTTGGAGCCCACCGAGAGGAAGTCCACCTGCCGTGCCAATTCGCGGGTTTGATACACCGCTGCCGGAATCTCGATCATCACCCCCACCGGCGGCATCGGCACGTCGGTGCCTTCGTCGCGCACCTCGCCCCAGGCCCGGTGGATCAGGTGCAGCGCCTCTTCCATCTCGTGGATGCCCGAGATCATCGGCAGCAGGATCCGCAGGTTGTTCAGGCCCTCGCTGGCCTTGAGCATGGCCCGCGCCTGTACCAGGAAGATCTCCGGGTGGTCGAGGGTCACGCGGATACCGCGCCAGCCGAGGAACGGATTGTCTTCTTCAATCGGGAAATACGGCAGCGACTTGTCGCCGCCGATGTCCAGGCTGCGCATGGTCACCGGTTGCGGATGGAACGCCGACAACTGCTCGCGATAGATCGCCAGCTGTTCCTTCTCGCTCGGGAAACGCTGGTTGATCATGAACGGCACTTCGGTGCGGTACAGGCCGACACCTTCGGCCCCGCGCTGCTGCGCCCGGGCCACATCCGCCAGCAGGCCGGTGTTGACCCACAGCGGCATGCGATGGCCGTCCGGGGTCACGCACGGCAGCTCGCGCAAGGCGTCCAGGCCCTCGGACAGCTGGCGTTCTTCTTCCACCACACCGGCGTATTGCTTGCGCAGCACTTCGCTGGGGTTGGTAAACACCTCGCCACGGGCGCCGTCGACGATCATCTCGATGCCGTCGACCTTCGAATACGGCAGGTCCACCAGGCCCATGACGGTTGGAATGCCCATGGCCCGCGCCAGGATCGCCACGTGGGAGTTACCCGAACCCAGTACCGAGACCAGGCCCTTGAGCTTGCCTTCCGGTACTTCGCCGAGCATCGCCGCGGTCAGCTCTTCGCTGACCATGATGGTGTTGTCCGGGTAGACCAGGGCCTGCTGGCGCTCGGATTGCAGATAGGCCAGCAGCCGGCGTCCGAGGTCCTTGACGTCCGACGCACGCTCGCGCAGGTAGGCGTCGTCCATCAGTTCAAAACGGTTGACGTGATCGGTCACCACTTGGCGCAAGGCGCCCTGGGCCCATTGGCCGGTCTTGATCACGTTGGTGATTTCGCTGCCCAGGGAGGCATCGTCGAGCATCATCAGGTAGACGTCGAACAGTGCTCGCTCTTCCGGGCGCAGCTGGGTCGCGAGTTTGGCCGAGAGCGTGCGCATATCGGCGCGCACGCCTTCGATGGCGGTCTTGAACAGCGCCAGTTCGGCATCGATATCGGCGATCGCCTTGTCCGGCACCACGTCCAGGTCCGCCGGCGGCAACATGACCACCGCCGTACCCACCGCAGCACCCGGCGAACCCGGCACACCGATAAACTTGGCTTCCTGGATGCCCTTGCCTTCACGCCCCAGCCCGCGGATCGAACCGGTGGCCTCGGCATGGGCGATAACGCCGGCCAACTGGGCGCTCATGGTCACCAGGAAGGCTTCTTCGCCTTCGTCGAACTGGCGACGCTCTTTCTGCTGGATTACCAACACACCGACAACGCGGCGATGGTGGATGATCGGCGCGCCGAGGAAGGAGGCATAACGCTCCTCGCCGGTTTCGGCAAAGTAGCGATACCGCGGATGATCGGCGGCGTTTTCAAGGTTCAGCGGTTCTTCGCGCGTACCCACGAGGCCAACCAGACCTTCGTTCGGCGCCATGCTGACCTTGCCGATCGAGCGCTTGTTCAAGCCCTCGGTGGCCATCAGGACAAAGCGGTTGGTTTCGGGGTCCAGCAAATAGACCGAGCAGACCTGGCTGCCCATGGCCTCTTTGACGCGCAATACAATAATGCCCAACGCCGCCTTGAGATCCTTGGCGGCGTTAACTTCCTGGACGATCTTGCGCAGCGTATTGAGCATGGCTCGGGGTCGAACTCCGTGTCAGTCGCGCGCCAACAGGCGCGGGGCAAGCTCTTTGAGCGCGCGACGGTAGACCTCGCGCTTGAATGTCACCACCTGGCCCAACGGGTACCAATAGCTGACCCAACGCCAGCCATCGAACTCCGGTTTACCGGTCAAATCCATCCGCACCCGCTGCTCGTTGGAGAGCAGGCGCAGGAGAAACCATTTCTGCTTCTGGCCGATGCACAGCGGTTGGCTGTGGGTACGCACCAGGCGTTGCGGCAAACGATAGCGCAACCAGCCCCGGGTACAGGCCAAAATTTGCACATCTTCGCGTTCCAGGCCGACTTCTTCGTTCAATTCACGGTACAAAGCGTCTTCAGGCGTCTCGTCCGGGTTGATCCCGCCTTGCGGAAACTGCCATGCATCTTGATTGATGCGACGTGCCCAGAGGACCTGCCCAGCATCATTCGTCAGAATTATCCCGACATTAGGACGGAAACCATCGGGGTCGATCACGGCAACCACCTCGCAAACGCATGTCATCGCATTGTTCCACAAAGGTTGTGAAAGCAGCAACGAGCCTGCCTACCTTATGTGCACTCTTGTGAAAAGACCGTATTCTGGAGGCCTTTTTACAGGCTTATCAGCGAGTAACCGCAATGCGTCTGGCTTTATTCGACTTGGACAACACACTTTTGGGCGGCGACAGCGACCACGCCTGGGGCGATTACCTCTGCGAACGGGGGATTCTCGACCCGGTGGCCTATAAAACCCGCAACGACGAGTTCTACCAGGATTACCTGGCGGGCCGCCTGGACAACGCCGAGTATCTGAATTTCTGCCTGGAAATTCTCGGCCGTAGCGAGATGGCACAACTGGACGAGTGGCATCGCGATTATATGCGCGACTGCATCGAACCCATCGTGCTGCCCAAGGGCCTGGCGCTGCTGGCCCAGCACCGCGATGCCGGTGACAAGCTGGTGATCATCACCGCCACCAACCGTTTTGTCACGGCACCGATTGCCGCGCGGCTGGGGGTCGAGACCCTGATCGCCACCGAGTGCGAGATGATCGACGGCCGCTACAGCGGGCGCAGCACCGATATCCCCTGCTTTCGCGAGGGTAAGGTGACGCGCTTGAATCGCTGGTTGGAAGAAACCGGGCATGGCCTGGAGGACAGCTATTTCTATAGCGATTCGATGAATGACCTGCCGTTGCTGGAGCAGGTGGCCAATCCCGTGGCGGTGGATCCGGATCCGAATCTGCGGGCAGAAGCCGAGAAGCGTGGATGGCCGGTGATTACGCTGCGCGATTAACGCCTCACCACAATCCCCTGTCGGAGCCGGCTTGCTGGCGATGAGGCCCTTGAATCCTGCATCGCCCTTACGGCCGCCATCGCCAGCAAGCCGGCTCCTACAAGGTCCGTGCCTGGCTTTGGGGCTGTCAGATCAGGCCGGCTTGGCGACCATCAGATAGAAAATCGCCATAAACGACAAAAACGCCGGCCAGCCCAGCACAAACCACCAGCGCATATAGGTCTCGACCTGCATCGGCATCGCCGTGCCGTCACGCAAGGCCTGCTCGGCCATCCTGTGCACCCGGATCTGCAGCCAGACCACCGGCAGCCAGCAGATCCCCGCCAACACAAACAGGCCCAGGCTCCACATCAACCAGCCTTGCTGGATCGGCCAGCCCGCCAGGTACATCAGCCCCAGCCCACTCAATGGCTGGAACACCGCCGTAGTGGTGGTAAAAGCCCAATCGGCGAACACCAGGTGCTTGAAGGTCGCCGCAATCACCTCGACGTTGCCCGTGCGCCAGGCGCGCAAGGCGTAATACGCGGAACCGGCACCCAGGCCGAAAAGAATGGTGGAAGACAGGATATGCAGGGTTTTCAGCAGCAGGTAAGCACTCATCGACGCGGTTCGGTCCAAAGCAGCCAAAGGGTCGCCACCATCAGTACCAGATTCTTGGCGACGGCGGCATAAGGGTCAAACCAGTAGTGCGGCAGCACGAAGCTGATAATCAGGGTGTAGACCCCCATCAACAGCAATTGCGCCCGGAACGCCCACTTGCGCGTACGCCGGAACAACATCCCCAGGCCCAGCAGCCCGTCGCACAGCGACCCGGCGTAGACCGCGAACGCTGCGGAGTCCCCGCTTACCCCGGCCTCGGCCATGATCCGCAGGCTCCAGTCATAACCCGGCCCCAGGCAAACCACCGCCGTGCCCAGCCAGATCAACAGCATCACCGCCAGCAACAACGGTCGCAGTGCCGATTGGACACTCTGGCCGGCGTTCGGCCAGTCCTGCAGGCGAGTGGAGAGCGGCGCGGCGCGGTAACCACAGACCTCGGCCAGCGCCTCGGGACCGGCGACATTGTCACGCTGGGCCATGCGCAGGCTCTGGCGATTCAAGGCCTGCCAGCCCAGGCGCTCGCCCAGCCAGGCACCGGCCCGCGACAAGATCCCCGGCACCTTCACATACCGCGCAGGCCCCCAGCCCTGGGCCGCACGCAACTGATCGAGCACTTGCGCCAGGGTCAGCACTTGCGGCCCCACCAGCGGCAACACCTGGGAGTGCGCCGGCCAATGCCGCAGCAAGGCCAGCACGGCGGCGGACAAATCGTCGATATGCAGCGGTTGCAAGCGCGCTTGCAGGTCCAGCCAGGGGATCAGCGGCCAGGGCGACAGGCGCGCCAGACAGGCACTGCTGGCCCCGCCGGCCCCCAGCAGCAACGAGGGGCGCAGCACCACGGCCGGCACGCCGAGCGTCATCAGGTAATTATCCGCTGCCGCCTTGCTCGCCAGAAATGGCACATCCGGCTGCTCGCCGGCGCCCAGCGCGGAAATATGCAGCACCCGCACGCCACGGCGCGCCGCCAGGTCGAACAGCGCCCGGGTGCCCAGGTCCTGGGTCAGGCGCAGTGCCTGCTCATCAGTACTCAGCAACCCGGCGGCATTGATCAGCAGATCGATACCATGGGGCAGGATGAAATGCTTGGAGTCCTCGGCCAACCGATCCAGGTCGAGCACCTGCCATTCGACCCCCGGTAGCGAGCGCAGGTGATGATCACGGCTGGTGGCGATCACTTCGTGACCGGCGGCACTCAACGCCGCCAGCAAATGGCGGCCGACGAACCCCGTGGCCCCCACCAGAAGCACCTTCATGGCAAATCCCCGGCCTGACGGCTTAAACCGGTTTCGCGCCCATCAGGCCCGCAATAGCGACAAAACCGACAACCGTGAAAATCGCCAGGGCCAGCGTAAACCCTGGATGCCGCGCCGTGATACCACGGCGCAGGCGATTGAGACGGACCACCAGCCACACCCAACTCAGGGTACACAGGGTGTAGAGCACACTCGAACCCAGCAGCCAGGTCTGACCCAACGGCCAACCGGACAGGTGCACCAACCACCAGCCACTGACCGGCAGCACGGCCAGGCACAGCGCCATCAGCCCCCAAACGAAGAACCAGGGACGCTGCAAAGTGTGATTTTGAATGGCTGTATCGCCGGCACGGCGTCCGCGCCAAAGCCTGATCGTCACCGCCAGCGCGCTGCCCAGCAAAAGCACCGGCGCCGCACCGTGTAGCAGTTTCAAGGCAGTGAGGGTTTCCATTTCATCGTTTCCTTGGTTTTACGATCAACTTTCGAGCAGCAATCAGATGCAGAGTCGAACACATCCCGTGTAGGAGCATGGCTTGCCAGCGAAGGGGCCCATGAGAGCGTCAAAAGCTTCGCTGGCAAGCCAGGCTCCTACAAGGTTACGCGGTGCCTTTCAGAATGGAACCTGCCCATCAGCTTAGCAGCCATCCACCGTGTTTCAGCCGAGGAACAACCGATACGCCGGGTTATCGCTTTCATCCCAATACGGGTAGCCGATTTCCGCCAGGGCCGCCGGCACCAGATGACGCTCTTCCTCCGGCACCTGCAGGCCCGCGACCACCCGGCCATCAGCGGCACCATGGTTACGGTAATGGAACATCGAGATATTCCAGCGCCCGCCCAGCTTGTTGAGGAAGTTGAACAACGCCCCCGGGCGCTCCGGGAATTCGAAGCGCAGCACCATCTCGTCACTGACACGGGCCGCATGGCCACCGACCATATGACGGATATGCAACTTGGCCAGCTCGTTGTCGGTCAGGTCCAGCACCGGGAAGCCCTGGCCGGTCAGGCTGTCGATCAGGGCACTGCGCGGATCGCTGTCGGGGTGGGTTTGCACGCCGACGAAAATATGCGCTTCGTGGCCGGTGTGATAACGGTAATTGAATTCGGTGATCTGACGCTTGCCGATGGCTTCGCAGAACGCCTTGAAACTGCCCGGCCGCTCCGGAATGGTCACGGCGATAATCGCTTCGCGCCCTTCGCCCAACTCGGCACGCTCGGCCACATGGCGCAGGCGGTCAAAGTTGACGTTGGCGCCGGAGTCGATGGCCACCAGGGTCTGCCCGGTGATCTTGCGCGATTCGACGTACTTCTTGATCCCGGCCACGCCCAAAGCGCCGGCAGGCTCGGTGATCGAGCGGGTATCGTCGTAGATATCCTTGATCGCGGCGCAGATCTCGTCGGTACTGACGGTGATCACCTCGTCGACATAGTCCTTGCAGATATCGAAGGTGTGCTGGCCGATCTGCGCCACGGCCACGCCGTCGGCGAACAACCCCACGGTGGACAGGATCACCCGCTCGCCGGCGGCCATGGCCTGCTGCAGACAGTTGGAGTCATCCGGCTCGACGCCGATCACCTTGATCTCCGGCCGCAGGTACTTCACATAGGCCGCGATCCCGGAAATCAAGCCGCCGCCACCGACCGGAACGAAGATCGCATCCAACGGGCCCGGATGCTGGCGCAGAATCTCCATCGCCACGGTGCCCTGCCCGGCAATGGTGTGCGGATCATCGTAGGGGTGGATATAGACGTAGCCTTTTTCCTCGACCAGCCGCAGGGAATGGGCCAGGGCTTCGGCGAAAGAGTCGCCATGCAACACCACTTTGCCGCCCCGGGAGCGGACGCCTTCGATCTTGATTTCCGGCGTGGTCTTGGGCATCACGATGGTGGCCTTGACCCCCAGCACCTTGGCCGCCAGGGCCAGGCCCTGGGCATGGTTGCCCGCCGATGCCGTGACCACGCCACGGGCGCGCTCGGCCTCGCTAAGCTGGGTCAGCTTGTTGTAGGCACCGCGAATCTTGAAGGAAAACACCGGCTGCAAATCTTCGCGCTTGAGCCAGACCTTGTTGCCCAGCCGCTCGGAGAGCTGGCGAGCGGTCTGCAACGGGGTTTCCACGGCAACGTCGTAGACGCGCGAGGTGAGGATCTTCTTGACGTACTGTTCAAGCATCGGAAGGCATCGCTGGCGGGTGTGGACAGGGACCGAGGAGTCTAACCCAGCGCTTGCGGCAACGACCACAGGGTTCCTGAGGTTTTATTGCCCGTGCCTGCGGCCAAACGGACAATGACCTTCCCCGCCCCGACGCTTATAATGCCGGCCTTTCGCACACCCCCTGCCCGCTTTCGGAGCCCGCATGACCCAGGATCAACTCAAACAGGCCGTGGCCCAAGCCGCTGTCGACTTCATCCTTCCCAAGCTCGATGACAAAAGCGTGATCGGCGTGGGCACCGGCTCCACCGCCAACTGCTTTATCGACGCCTTGGCGCAACACAAGGGCGCCTTCGACGGCGCGGTCGCCAGCTCCGAAGCCACCGCCGCGCGCCTCAAGGGCCACGGGATTCCGGTCTATGAGCTGAACACCGTCAGCGATCTGGAGTTCTATATCGACGGCGCCGACGAAAGCGACGAACACCTGAACCTGATCAAGGGCGGCGGCGCGGCCCTGACCCGCGAGAAGATCGTCGCGGCCGTGGCCAAGACTTTTATCTGCATCGCCGACGGCAGCAAGCTGGTCCCGGTGCTCGGCGCTTTCCCGCTGCCGGTCGAAGTGATCCCCATGGCCCGCAGCCATGTGGCGCGCCAGTTGGTGAAACTGGGGGGTGATCCGGTGTATCGCGAGGGCGTGTTGACCGATAACGGCAACATCATTCTGGATGTGCACAACCTGCAGATCACCAACCCGGTGGAGCTGGAAAGCCAGATCAATGCGATTGTCGGCGTGGTCACCAACGGCCTGTTCGCGGCGCGTCCGGCGGACCTGCTGCTGCTGGGCACCAGCGAAGGCGTGAAGACCCTCAAGGCCTGATGCAAGCACCGCCCCCCCCTGTAGGAGCGAGCTTGCTCGCGATGGGCGTTAACGATAACGCGGGGCGCCTGGTGCCCCACGGTGTCTGTGCCATCATCGCGAGCAAGCTCGCTCCTACAGGGAGGGGCGTCGGGATTAACGGACGCTGCTGGTGAAGCTGCTGGCGCCCGACAATTCCAGTACCAGCTCATCTCCGGCATTCAACGGACCGACACCCACTGGCGTACCGGTCAGGATCACGTCACCGGCCTGCAGCGAGAAACACGCCGCCATGTACTGAATCATCGGCACGATCGGGTTGAGCATGTCGCTGCTGATCCCGTCCTGGCGAACCTGACCGTTGATGGTCAGGCGAATGCCGATCTGGGTCAGGTCCGGGAAGGTACTCCCCACCACGAACGGCGACAGCACGCAGGCACCGTCGAACGACTTGGCGACTTCCCAGGGCAGGCCCTTGCTCTTCAGCTCCGCCTGCTTGTCGCGCAAGGTCAGGTCCAATGCCGGCGCAAACCCGGAAATGGCATCCAGAACCTCTTCAACACTCGGCTTGTTGGACAGCGGCTTGCCGATCAACACGGCAATCTCGGCCTCGTAATGCACCGAACCACGGTCCACCGGAATGCTGAAACCACCCTCGATCGGCACCACGCAGCTGCCCGGCTTGATAAACAGCAACGGCTCGGTCGGCACCGGATTGTCCAGTTCCTTGGCGTGCTCGGCGTAATTACGGCCGATGCATACCACCTTGCCGAGAGGAAAGTGAATACGGGTACCGTCGACATACTGGTGCTGATAGCTCATGACTGACTCCTGGTCTTTGTCATCAGTGACTTCTGGTTCAAACCGCGAAGATCTTGCCCGGGTTCATGATCCCGTTCGGATCGAACACCGCCTTGATCGCTTTCATGTATTCAATTTCAACCGGGGAACGGCTGTAGGTCAGGTAATCGCGCTTGGTCATGCCCACGCCGTGTTCGGCGGAGATCGAACCGTTGTACTTCTCGACGGTTTCGAACACCCACTTGTTCACGGTAGCGCACTTGGCAAAGAACTCGTCCTTGCTCAGGTTTTCCGGCTTGAGGATGTTCAGGTGCAGGTTGCCGTCGCCGATGTGACCGAACCAGACGATTTCAAAGTCCGGGTAGTATTCGCCGACGATGGCGTCGATTTCCTTGAGGAACGCCGGCACTTTCGACACAGTGACCGAAATGTCGTTCTTGTACGGCGTCCAGTGGGAAATGGTCTCGGAGATGTACTCGCGCAGCTTCCAGAGGTTCTGCAACTGGGTTTCGCTCTGACTCATCACGCCGTCCAGCACCCAACCCTGCTCGACACAGTGCTCGAAGGTTTCCAGGGCGTGGTTGGCCACTTCTTCAGTGGTCGCCTCGAATTCCAGCAGGGCGTAGAACGGACAGTCGGTTTCGAACGGCGCCGGCACGTCGCCACGGCCGAGGACCTTGGCCAGGGCCTTGTCGGAGAAAAATTCGAAGGCGGTCAGGTCCAGCTTGCCCTGGAACGCGTGCAGCACCGGCATGATCGAGTCGAAATCCGGGGTGCCGAGGACCATGCAGGTCAGGTTCTTCGGCGCGCGGTCCAGGCGCATGGTGGCTTCGACCACAAAACCCAGGGTGCCCTCGGCGCCGATAAACAGCTGGCGCAGGTCGTAGCCGGTGGCGTTCTTGATCAGGTCCTTGTTCAGTTCCAGCACATCGCCCTTGCCGGTCACCACCTTCATGCCGGCCACCCAGTTGCGGGTCATGCCGTAGCGAATCACCTTGATCCCGCCGGCATTGGTGCCGATATTGCCGCCAATCTGGCTGGAACCGGCCGAAGCGAAGTCCACCGGGTAGTACAAGCCCTTTTCTTCGGCCACGTTCTGCAAGTGCTCGGTGACCACGCCCGGCTGGCAAACCGCGGTGCGGTCGGTCAGGTTGATGTCCAGCACCTGGTTCATATAGTCGAAGGACACCACCACTTCACCGTTGGCCGCCACGGCCGCGGCGGACAGCCCGGTACGACCGCCCGATGGCACCAGCGCGACCTTGTGCTGGTTGGCCCAGCGCACGATGGCCTGGACCTGTTCGGTGGTCTTCGGGAAGACGATGGCCGTCGGCGCGGGCGCGAAATGCTTGGTCCAATCCTTCCCGTAAGCATTCAGGGAGTCAGCATCGGTCAGGACCTTACCAGGCTCAACCAGGGTCTTCAGCTCATCAATCAGGGCAGGATGGGTCATCGACAGAACTCTCGAACAATTCATGGTCATCCTGAGGACGCTTCACGTCGCAGAATGAGTGTTTGCGGGTCGCATATGCTAGCATACGCCCCCCGCAGAAGCGTGCTATCAGGCCGATCTGCGGTGCCGGCGATCACGCCGCGCGGTCAGCTCAAGCTGTCCATTTCCCTGCCATTTTTCTCCGGGACACAGGTTTACGCAGATGAGCAAGACTTCTCTCGATAAGAGCAAGATCAAGTTCCTTCTTCTCGAAGGCGTCCACCAATCCGCCGTGGACGTCCTCAAGGCCTCCGGGTACGTCAATATCGAGTACCTGACTGGCTCCTTGCCAGAAGCCCAGTTGAAGGAAAAGATCGCCGATGCCCACTTCATCGGCATTCGCTCGCGCACCCAACTGACCGAAGACATCTTCGAACACGCGAAGAAACTCGTCGCTGTCGGTTGTTTCTGCATCGGCACCAACCAGGTCGACCTCAACGCGGCTCGCGAGCGCGGCATCGCCGTGTTCAACGCCCCGTACTCCAACACCCGCTCCGTTGCCGAGCTGGTGCTGGCCGAAGCGATCCTGTTGCTGCGCGGCATTCCCGAGAAGAACGCTTCCTGCCATCGCGGTGGCTGGATCAAGAGCGCGGCCAACTCCTTCGAAATCCGCGGCAAGAAGCTGGGGATCATCGGTTACGGCTCGATCGGCACGCAGTTGTCGGTTCTGGCCGAAGGCCTGGGCATGCAGGTGTTCTTCTACGACACCCTGACCAAGCTGCCGCTGGGCAACGCCACCCAGGTCTCGAACCTGACCGACCTGCTGGGCATGTCCGACATCGTCACCCTGCACGTTCCGGAAACCGCCGAGACCCAGTGGATGATCGGTGAGAAGGAAATCCGCGCAATCAAGAAAGGCGGGATCCTGATCAACGCCGCGCGCGGCACCGTGGTCGAGCTGGACGCCCTGGCGAACGCGATCAAGGACAAGCACCTGATCGGCGCGGCCATCGATGTCTTCCCGGTGGAGCCACGCTCCAACGACGAAGAGTTCGAAAGCCCGCTGCGTGGCCTGGACAACGTGATCCTGACCCCGCACATCGGTGGCTCGACCGCCGAAGCCCAGGCCAACATCGGTCTGGAAGTGGCGGAAAAGCTGGTCAAGTACAGCGACAACGGTACCTCGGTATCGTCCGTGAACTTCCCTGAAGTGGCCTTGCCGGCTCACCCAGGCAAGCATCGCCTGCTGCACATCCACCAGAACATCCCGGGTGTGATGAGCGAAATCAACAAGGTCTTCGCGGAAAACGGCATTAACATCTCCGGTCAGTTCCTGCAGACCAACGAGAAAGTCGGTTACGTGGTGATCGACGTCGACGCCGAGTACTCGGACCTGGCGCAAGAGAAGCTGCAACACATCAACGGCACCATCCGGTCCCGCGTGTTGTTCTAAGCCTCAAGCGCTGGACGAAAAAAGGGAGGCCTGCGAGGGCCTCCCTTTTTTTCTGACACGGATTTACTTCACGTTGACGGTGATGACTTTCGAGGCGACGGTCGGATTGAACTGCATATGCCCCTTGTCACCCGCCACCAGTTGCAAGGTGTGCTTGCCCGGGGTCAGGGTCAGCTGGGTTTCGGTCTGGGCCTTGCCGTAGTGGATCACGGTGTCGGTCGCCGGAATCGGCAGGGCCGGGTCCGGCAGGGCCTTCTGGTCGACCAGCAGGTGGTGGTGACCGGAGCCTGGCGTTTCGTCACCGGCCGGCTTGAGCACCAGTCCCTTCATGCCGAACTTGACCGTGAAGGTCTTGTCGACCGTGGCGCCGTTTTTCGGCGAAACGATAAAGACCTTGGCGTCCTTGGGCGCCGCAATACGCGGAAGATCATCCGCAACCGCCAGCATCGAAGAACCCAGCAAAACAGTAGCCAACGCAACACGAGACACTAAGGTTTTCATTAACTTCTCCAGTTTTCCGCAATTTCAGTACGGTTATGACAACTTTGTGGCGATTTGTGGTCCAAGGCACTCAATAACATAGCAAAGCGTGCCTGAACGGCGCGGTACATATTTGTATTCCAATTCGGGAGCGACCATGGGTTTTCTGCCTGGCCTATTACTTTTACTGCCTTTCGTCAGCCCTTTCGTCCAGGCTGAACTGATTGATGACGTCAACGACCGGGGCGAGTTGCGCATTGCCCTGGAAGGCGACATGCGACCCTTCGGCTTTACCGAAGACGGGCGCCTGACCGGCTTCGAAGTCGAACTGGGCGAACAACTGGCCCGGGAACTCGACGTGCAGGCCTCGTTTGTCCCCACCGACGTCACCGACCTGCTGCAAGGCGTCGAGAGTGGAAAGTACGATGTCGCCATCAACCACATGCCTATGACTGCAGAACTGAGAAAACGTTACGACTTCAGCGAGCCTTATGGTTATCCCAGCATGAAATGGATCACACACCGGGAAGAACCGCCGACACAGATCCCCTTCGCCATGCGCGACAGCTCGCTACCACTGGTTCCGGAGGACTCCGACGGGCCGACAGTGGCCCTGGCGATTCCGTTTCAGAAGGGTAACCCGGCGTTCCAGGCAAGCCTGGACAATGCGCTGCAGCGCATGAAGGCGGACGGGCGCCTCGCGGCGCTCTCAAAGAAGTGGTTCGGGATAGATGCGACTCAGCCGCCGAAGCCGTGAGCCAGCGGTTTACGGCTTCGGGTGATGCTCCAGGACCTGCAGGGCGATAAGCGCGTCAGGCAGTTCCAACTCACTGAACACCTGCACGCCGGCCTGCTTCAACAAGGCCGCCGTCACCCCTTCGCCGCGAACCTTCACCCCACTGAAGGTCCCGTCATAGGTCAACAGGTTGCCACAGGACGGGCTGTTGGCCTTGAGCACCGCGATACGGATGTCATGCCGCCGCACCAACTCCAGCGCCTGATACGCACCAGAGAGAAAGGCGTCGCTGACATCCTCGCCCTCGGTGGTGATCACCCGGGCCAGTCCTTCCAGTACTTGCGCGCCCTGCCCGCCGGGAATCTCCGCTGCCGCACGGGGCGTCGGCAGGCCACCGGCCACTTCCGGGCACAACGGCACCACCCGACCTTCATCCTGCCACTGGGACAGCTGCGCGTAAGGCCCGCTGGCGCCACCGTCATAACGAACCAGATGCCCCAGCAAGCAGCGACTGACCAGAATCTTCTGCTTCATGGAAACGGATCGCTCCCGCGCCGACGAAACCAGCCGGTCAGTGACAGGCGTTCACGGGTCGCCGGCAAGACTTCATGGGGCACCTCCCCCGAGAGGAACAGCACCAGGCAACCGCCGGTCGGAACCACGTCATGCTCCACGCCGTCGTCAAGGTACATACGCAATTGGCCGCCGTGCTCCGGCAACCAGGCATCGTTCAGGTAGATAACCGCCGACACCGTCCGTCGATCATCATCACGGAAGCGGTCCACGTGTTTTTTGTAGAAGGCTCCGGGCGGGTACAGCGCGAAATGGCTTTCGAAATCCTCGAGCCCCAGGAACAGGCCACGGTTGAGGGCCTCGCGCAGGCTGTCCATCAACCCCATGTATTCATCGCAGGGCCTGGTCTGGCCGGGTTCCAGCCACTGGATATGATCGCCACGAATTCCCTCGCGCACTTCCTGGGCAGGCCCGCGTCCCACGCCAGCCGGGGTCAGCTCGCCCTCGGCGGATCGCTGGCGGCACTCGGCGGCCAGGGCCAGGGTCAGCGCCTGCGGCAGGAAGATATTCTGCTGCGACCAGCCACGCTCGGCCAGGTCGTCGACGATACGTAACAGCAGCGGGTGATCAGAGGGAATGTGCATGCCGCGCATAGTATCCAGAAGCCCGGAAATCCGACAGAGCCCCCCGAACGACTTACAGGAATTCTCGACAAGTACCGCGCTCGCCGGGACAATAGCCGGCTGTAGACAGGAGTCCCTATGCGCCGTTTGCTTTTTTCGCTATTGATGTTCTGCACCTTGCCCGCCTGGGCAGACAACCACGACCAGTTGTACCGGGTCGCCGGTTGGCCGGAACAACGCGCGCATTTCAACGATGCCCTGAGCGCCGCCCAGCAAAAGTACCGCAACAGCCTGCCACCGGCGGTCTATGACGCGCTGGTGAGCAACAGCAACCAGCGTTTCGCGCCCCAGGCCATGGACCAGCGGGCCGAGGCCCAGTTGCGCCAGAACCTCGCCAACCCGAAGCCGGCCCTGACGTTCTTCCAGTCACCGCTGGGACGCAAGATCGTCTCCGCCGAACTGCTCGCCACCCGCCGCGACCAATTGGCCAAGAACGCCAAGGGCCTGCCGCATATCGAAGCCAGCGCCACCCGGCGCCTGCTGATCAACCACCTGGGCCGTGCGCTGCCGGCGCGCGAAGCCGGGGCGGAAGTCAGCCTGGCCATCGCCGGCGTCGCGGCCGACAGCCTGAGTTCGATGATTCCGGGGCTGCTCGGTGCCGGCGCGGCACAAAGCATGCTGAACGGCCAGCGCGAACGCTTGATGGAACAGATCGGCAACGACCTGGATAACACCCTGCTCTACGTCTATCGCGGCCTGTCCGACCCGGAGCTGGAAGAGTTCAGCAACTTTGCCGAGTCGCCGGAAGGCAAGGCCTACTACCAGGCCGCGCTGGCCGCGATCCGCGCCGGGCTGGCGGTGGGACAGAACCTGCCAACCGCGCCGCCTGAAAACTGAAGGCAACACGGCCATGCCTGCAACGCTCGAAATCCGGGCGTAATATAAAAACTTGGGCGCCATCCATGCAGTAGGTTCGCCTCCCCCCAGGAGACCACCCATGTACAGGATCAACCTTGCTACCGCTGCTGATATCGAGGGTATCGCCCAACTGCTCCAGGCCAATTCCCCTTCCCAGGGCGGATCGCTGACCGGAGAGTTTCCTCTCGACAAGGTCAGGCAGATGGCCCTTGGCGGCTCCCCCGTGGTGGTTGCCTTCCGCGATGACCGTGTCGTTGGCGTATTGTTCAGCGCGCCGAAGGATATGCACCCCGCGCCGCCATCGATCCAGGCCATGCTGAGCGCATGGCCGGGTACGCCCGACGCCTACGTGTACGGCCCCGCCTGCATCGCCAGCACGGAAAGAGGCCAAGGCCTGCTGCCGCAGCTCTACGCGCAACTTCAGCGGCATTGCCCCGGTCGTGAAGCGATTCTATTCATACGCCGGGACAACACCGCCTCGCTGCGAGCCCATGAACGCCTGGGCATGCACGAAGTCGCGGGTTTCACGCTGGAAGGTGATGAGTATGCGGTGCTCAGTGACCGACCGGCTGCAGAAGTATCGCGATAGCCTGAAACCCTCCGAGCTGGCTGGCGATGACGGCGGTGAATATGACGTCGCCATCGCCAGCAAGCCGGCTCCTACAGGGGCGGTGCTCCGAGCAATTTCAGCAGGCGCTCTTTCGAACAGTGCCTACGCGGTTTGCGCCTGCCCTTCAAGGGACCAGGCCGCGACCCACTCCCGCACATCGGCATAGGGATAGGCCTCCAGCGCCGAAAACCCCGGCAGCGCCCTGGCCTTCAACTTCGTAAACAACGGCACGCTGATACCGCAGAGGAAGCGCGTCAGGCACTCCGCACTCGGCGAATGCCCGTTGTGCTCCTGGTGCTTGTGGATAAAACCACTGCACAGCCCCGGAAAGTCGCGCTGATCAAGAGCAGGCAACGCCGGCGGCTCCGGCAGGCACGCCACCTGCCCGTGACATACCGAACAATGCCCACAGCGCTCAGGCGCCTGCTCGTCGCCGAAATAGCGGGCCAACCGATAGCCCAGGCATTGCTCGGTGGCAAACAAGGCCAGCATCGCGTGAATCCGCGCAATCTCGCTGACCTCGTGCTGGGCAAAATAGGCGTACAGCTCCAGGCTCAGGGCATGGGGATCGAAGTCGCTGACCAACAGACTGTAGACCTCGGTCATCTGCTTGCTTTCCAGCTCGATCCAGCGCCGTTCCTGGAAGAAGTCCAAGGCCTTCACCACCCGGCCGCGCTCGGCCTGATGCTGTTGATACAAGGCGTCGAAGTTCACCGTGGCCCAGGTCCGCGCGCGGCTGGAGGTCTGGATAATCGCCGAGACAAAGTCGCGCCGCTCGCCCTCGAACTTCGCCAGCAACACCTCGGGCTCCACCAGGAACTTGAAACGGTACTCGGCGAAATACGCATAACGCGGCGCGATCAAGCCACGCAACTCTAGTTGCACCAGCAAGGTCTTGAGCGGCAACTGGCGGATATTGCTCTGGTCCGCCAAGGGCCCGAGCAGGAATTCCCACTGGCCGTCCGGGATCGCCCCCTTCAGCTCATCCAGCACCCGCCGAATCCCCTCCAGTTCCGGCGTATCGCCGTAGACGAAGTTCTCCAGCACATTGAGGCTGTCGCGGTTGGCCAGCACCAGGCAATCGGAAGGCTGGCCGTCGCGCCCGGCCCGGCCGATTTCCTGGCTGTAATTCTCGATGGACTTGGGCAGGTCGAAATGCACCACGTTACGGATATCGGCCTTGTCGATGCCCATGCCGAATGCGATGGTGGCGACGATGCAGTTCAACTGCCCGGCCATGAACTGCTTCTGGATCGCCTCCCGCTGCTCATGGGGCAAGCCGGCATGATAGGCCGTGGCCGGGATTTCGTTGCGGCTCAGGTGCTGGGCGATCTGCTCGGCGGTCTTCTGCAAGGTGACGTAGACGATACTCGGCTGCCCGACCCGCCCGCCCAGCCATTCCACCAGCCGGCGATGCTTGTCCTGGCCGCCGACCGATTCCACCAGCAGGTTCAGGTTCGGCCGATAGAAACCGGTGGTGACCACATCGTCCGGCGCAATGGCGAACTTGGCCTGCATATCGGCAATCACCTTCGGCGTCGCGGTGGCGGTCAGCAGCAAGGCCTGGGGAATGCGGAACTGGCGCTGATAGTCCGGCAGCTTCAGGTAGTCCGGGCGGAAATTGTGGCCCCACTCGGAAATACAGTGCGCCTCGTCCACCACCAGCAGGGAAATCTGCACCTGCTGGAGAAAATTGCGGAAGCGCTCGTTCTTCAGGCGCTCCACGGAAATCATCAGGATCTTCAGCTCGCCGGAGCGGGCCCGGGCCATCACCGCATTGGCTTCATCGCGGCTCTGGGCCGAGTCGATGCTCGCCGCTGCGATACCGTGGCGTTGCAAAAACGCAAGCTGGTCCTGCATCAGCGCCAACAGCGGCGACACCACCAGCGTCAGGTGCGGCAGGAGCAGCGCCGGCAGTTGATAACACAAGGACTTGCCGGAACCGGTGGGAAAGATCGCCGCCGTCGAACGCCCGGCCAATACCGCGCTGATCGCGGCCTCCTGGCCGTCGCGAAACTGTGGATAACCAAAAACCCGCTGGAGGGTGTCGTGCATAAGCTGTCACTCCGTTGACCGCTGTGGATAAACAAACCCTAGGCGGTCGGGCGAGAAAAGGTCCGAGGCAAGCATTACAAACTGCTACGGCGCGCCAGACTAGCGCAAAGCAGGCCGGGGTTGCGGGATAGCGACCAATACCCGGATACAAATCCCCAGGTGCGCCCCTGTGGAAATGCCGGTTACATCGAAGCTCCTTTGGCGACTGACAACCAGTCGCCGATCACTGCGCCGTTGAAACGGACGGTTCAACGGTCCTCGTTTGCACAGGAGCTTATATGGACACCGCACCTCGCCCCTTCTCTCGGTTGGCCCGTCACGGCCTGCTCCTGGCGCCTCTCTTGCTGAGCGGCTGCCTGTCCGGCCTGGACTCCAGCCTGCTCAAGCCGGGCGCGGCTGAGATCGAGCCGCTCTCCAGCCGCTTCGAAACCCCCGAATACAAGGCCCAACGCGCGCTGGCACCGGTCAAGGCGTCGGCACTTTATGCACAGGGCGGCACCGGCAAAGGTATCAGCGTGGCGATCATCGATTCAGGCCTCAATACCGAACTGCCCGAATTCAAGGACCGCCTCGCCACACCTGGCCACGATTACGTGCGCGACGTCCCCGAACTGATCGATCCCCACGGCCATGGCACGCAGATGGCCGGCATTATCGCCGCCAACCGCGACGGCCAGGGCATGCACGGCATCGCCTTCGATGCCAAGCTGATCGCCATGCGCATCGGCGACAACAACGAACCGTTCTTTTTCGACGATCAGATCGCCCGCGCCTGGAAAGACAGCTTCGCGGCCGGGGCCCGGATCCTGAGTAACTCCTGGGCCAATGACATTCCCGCCACCGAAATCACTGAAGCGCGCTACAAACAGGTGATGGGCGATTCCTTGCCGGTTGCTCGCCAGTTGGTGGCCGACGGCGCCGTGTTTGTTTTTCCCACGGGCAATGAGCTACGCCGCGAACCCCTGGCCGAACCCGGCCTGCCCGTGGCCTTGCCGGAGCTGGAAAAGGGCTGGATCGCCGTGGTGGCGCTGAAGAATGACGGCACGCTTATCAACCAGAAGTCCAACTACTGCGGCGTGGCCGAACGCTGGTGCATCGCGGTCCCGGGCGGGGATGGTGGCGTCGACAAAGGTTTGCTGACCACCAGTGCCAAGGGCGGCTACAAGGAAACGGCCGGCACCTCGCCCGCCGTGGCGCTGGTCAGCGGCGCGCTTGCCGCCCTGCAAAGTCGCTTTCCCGAACTCACACCCCAGCAACTGCGTGATGTATTACTCGACAGTGCCAACAACAGCGGGCTTTTTGCCAAGGGCGAGGCTTATGGACGCGGCCTGATGGATCTGGCGGCGGCAACGCGACTGGCAGGCGAGCGTGCGAAGCAGCAGCCGACAAATCTCGCCTACCGATAACACGGTCCTGCGGGATAGAACACCCCGTAACGGCCCCCAGAAACGAACAACGCGCCAGACAGGGCGCGTTGTGGGGTTGGATCAGTGTGCGATTCAGCGATTTTTTACCCGCTCGATCGCCGTGTCGTACACCGGGTTGGCTTTCTGTTCCTTGGCCAACTCGTAGTGACGCTGGGCGTCGGAGAACTGCCCGGCGTCTTCATAGATACGGGCAATGTTGTAGTACGAGCTCGCGCGCACGGTGTTGGCCGAGTTGCCGGCTGCCAGGGCAACGGCCTTGCGGTTGGCCCAAATGGCTTCAGCGGTATTACCGGCCTTCTGATACGCCAGACCGAGGTTGCTGTAGGCCTGACCAAAGCCGTTGTTCAGATCGATGGCCTGACGGAAGAAGGCAATCGCCTGCTCCAGATTACCGGCCTTGTAGGCCGCCTCGCCTTTCACATTCAGAGCCTTCGCATCGATCTGCGCCGTAGAGCTGACCGCCACTTCGGCGACCGCGACCTTGTCGTCAAGCAGCGGGGAGACTTCATTCAACACATTCTTGGCCTCCACGGTCACACCGCTGAAGGTGTTGATGTCCTGGAAGTCACCGTTGCCGGTCATACGGAACACGGTCCACAGGTTGCCGCTGCGATTGACGGGAACGTAATAGGTACGGACCAGGGACTGCCCCATGTAGACAAATACCGTGGCCTGGCTGTTGGACAACTGGCGAGAGCCCGGATTGTTGGCGTTGGTGTAGTCATGCACTGCATACACATAGCTTTCGCCGTAGTGCTTCTTCTGCAGGGTGATGGTTTCCGGGCCATAGCTGTCGGTGTCATCCACGTCCAATTCGGCGTCGGTGCCCTTCTGCTGTTCGAAGTAGATATTGTTGCCGGGGAAAATCATGTGGGAGTCGAGGTCTGCCGGAGTCTTGCCCCAGGTCAGCACCACGCGCAGGCCGTCGAGGCTCTGCATCACTGGACTGACGGCATAGGTCATGTCCTTGCAGGGGCACTTGACCACCAGATTGGAATAACCGGTCTTCTTGATGATCAGCAGATTGCTGGCATCGTCGGCGAAGTTGGCCTCGAGAACGACCTGCCCCTGGGCGTTGGTCTTGCCAACCACGTTCTGCTCACCGTTGCGCTGCAACAGCACTTCGGCGTCGGCGATCTTCTGATCCTTGACCACGGCACTGAGGACTTCGATGGGCAATTGCCCGGCCTGGACCGACCAGGCGGCGGCACACAACGACAATACCGAGGCCACGCGAAGCAGAGACATACTTAACTCCCTTTAAGTGCAAAAATCGAGCACCGGATGGCGCCCTAAAAACTGGTGGGAAACATACCGATTTTTTGTCTGAGGTGCCTGCTTTTCAAAAGGAAAATTTCATTTTTGTGGAGCCATCGTTACTCGCCAACGGCCATTTGACGATTTAATCTGCAACTCCCCTCAAAGCCCACGAGAAAGCGCCGATAACCCGCTGACTCACCAAGGAAGGCAGCGGCGACATGCACCAACCCGAGCAAGAAGATGACGATGGCGTCATCCGTTTCAAGCGCCTGCACCCCGAACATTTTGACGTGGTGCTGGGATCGCACCCGGCCAAACAGAAAGTACCGCGCCCGGCGCAGCCCAAATCCTATGGAATGTGGGTATTGGTGCTGATACTGGTGGGTATGCTCGGCTACATGACGGTCAACCGTAACAGCAGCCACCCGATCCCTGTTGCGCCACTGCCAGCGGATGAGCCAGTGCCGATTGAAACGGCCAAGCCGTCCGAAGCGCCAGTGGAGCCGGTATCGCATCCAGAACCTACCGCCAAACTCGTGCCAGCGCCTGCACCGCAAGTGGTTGTCGTGGTGCAGACCCAGGCGCCCGCGGCAGCAGCAGCAGCAGCAGCAGCAGCACACACCCCGCCCACCCCGAAGGTCCAGGGCCTGGTGTCGGCCAGCTACCTGGCGGGCTACCAAGCCAACTTGAACGCACCTGAAGCCAGACAGACACGCCAATACGAAATCGCCACGGTGAGCATTCGCGAATGGGATGGCCGCGACCGTTATCAGGCGAAATGGCGGATCTTCAACAACGTCATCGACAACGCCAGCGTCTGTGGCAACTTCCTCGCCGGCAGCACCGAGCGCCGTGAATGTCGCAAATCGGCGGAGGTCTTTTTCAAGGAACAGTGCGGCGAATGGGGCAAGCGCTGGGACCGCGACCAGGATGAGAAAAGCAAAGAGATGGAAGTGCGCTATTGCACCGCGATGAAGACATATAGCGCGGCGGAGTGAGTCAGAACCGGACGTCGATAATCGTCAGGTCGTCATCGCTATCCGGCGCCAATAACGCACCACTTTCCAGATGTTTCCGTTGTTTGACAGGACAAAGGTCCGCCCAAAACCCGTCCGTTGCCAAAACCCAACGCGAGCCATCTGACACCTGGAATCGGCTGACCTGAGGAGAATGCTCACGCCTTGCGCTGAAACAGCGCGTCAGGCTGTGGCGGTCGGCATGTATCGCAATCTGTGCATGGGTCAAATCACCTCGCCAGTTGGCTCGGCAATGGGGCAAGGTCAGCCACTCAACCTCACCGGACTCTAGAACCCGACCCAAACAACAATCTCCGGCATGAATCGCAAGGACCTCGTCAGGGGTAAATAGCACGATCAAATAGCTGGTACTTGATGGGGCAAATACCCTGGCGAGTGAGTCATGCCCCTCACTCAGCAACTGTAATAACGCCGCTTCAACCCTGTCTGGATGCAATTGCTTTGCACTTAATTGCCCAAAACCACCCTCCATATGCGCAATCAGGGCCTTGGCCAACTCAGCGCTCTGCGAAGACGAAGTCGAGCCGTCAGCCAGCAGGTAAAGGTGGTGGTGCTCCTGTGAGGCAAATCCGGTGCAATCCCTGTTATCGCTCGTTCGCCCACCTTGAATCGTCAGTACATGGTCGATGGGCATGAACTGACTACCCCTTTGCCATCTGCTTCAGTCGACCAAAAATAATGGCCTCACGCCCACGATCGCCCCGAGCGGCGCTCTGCACCACATAGGAAAAATCCCTGTTGTTGATCAGTTCGGTCATATGCTCACTGAGATACTGCTTGAGCGGCAGAGCGGCATTGCTCACTTCGGCCACTAACTCCTCGCGCCCATCAACCAGGTTGACGATGTCCTCGATATCCTTGCTATTGAGCGTGTCACCACCGCCTCGTCCTTTGTAGGCTTCAAACTTGGTACCGAGAAAGTAGGGTGGCGCGAAGACACGTATTTGCGCACCGCTGGGCAGACGGTGGAGCCGAGCGTGCTGAAAACCCTCATCGAACCAACGGTTGCTGTAGCCCAGAATCGCTTTGTCGGAAGGCATGAAATCGACCTTCAACTCGCCAAGACGCATTCGACAATTAACGTCATCCAGAGGGCTTTCCATGAAGCCTCGACTACGAAGTTGCTCCATCAACCTTGGCCAACCTGCATAACCGGCCAGTTGCACGACCAGATCAACATCATCGGTAAAACGCAGGTCCTCAAGCGTCACCTCATCGGTCACCAACAAGGCCGTGGTGCAGCCGCCGACAAATGCCACCTGCTGGCAGAGTTCCTCACCCAGAGCCTGAGCGACCACATCCAGCATTTCCAACAGGGCTTTCTGTTGCTCACTCATGAAGAATCCATTTTCTCAGTAGCTGGTTCGCCACATCGGCTTCTCGCGGGCTTCCCAAACGTATGGCGTCGACCAATGCCAGATAGTGGTAAAGCAGGTAATCTCGCTTGACCGCCTCGGGGACAGTCTTGTAAATCGGAGCCACCGCCTGGCCCTTCTTTTTTCCCTTGGGATCCGGCCAGACCGGTATCAGATCGCCCCCGCTCATGACCTTTCCTTCCAGGATCGGTGCGGCAAAACCGGTAGGAATACCGCGAACTGTCGCACCGGGCCTTACCGGAAAAACGTACTTGAGCCCATTAGCCACAAGATCCAGCAAAGCACGACTATTGGCCTTTGGCAGGCCGTCTTCGTATCCAAGCGTTACGAGACCGATGTCACGGCAGCGAGTCAGGGCGTTTGAAACTTCACTTTTGCTCAAGCTCAACGACGCAGCCAAGGCTCGGACCGTGTAGCTGTCGTCGCTCTGCTGATCAGCAGGCTCAGCCTGATAGTCCCAACCTTGCCACTCCAAAGCGTCCGAGAGATGGAAGCTCATCGTGTCCCGATGACTGAACAAGTCCTCTGGATTGCCGTACAAAAATTGACCTATCTCACCAGTGCTTTCGGAAATTTCCAGCCGTCGCTCTCGACTCAGATCTTCCTGAGCCTGCTTTTCCAAGCTGATCAATTTGAAGAGAAGCAACACATCTTGACTTTTCATCTCAATAGAACCTCACATGTCCACAGTCCATGGACTGTGGACATGTAGCCTTTGCCAGTTGGATTTTGTCAAGAAAAAAGCACCATCAAACCGCTATAGCAGGCTGAATGGCCAAACCGATAGGTAGCCACCTGACAATCCAAAATGCCACGGCTTGCGGAGCCGTAATGAAGCCCCCTATAGTTCGCCCCGTCGCTGCCAATTCAGCGACCGGGTTTGGTCACCTGTCAGAGTGCGCACTAGCGCCACAGTGGATGTTGCAGGCGCGTTTCGTGCCAGCACGCTTCATGGCGGCTGTGTGCAGGACACCTTCGGGTGTGCCGGTGCGCTCTGCCGGTTGACCAACCTGTGCACAGTCCGCCACCCATCGCTTGGTCACGATGAGAGCGGATCCATGGAACTCATCAGAGCGCATACCTATGAATACTCAAAATCGCTATATCCCTCTCAGCACCAATTTCACCACTATTCCCGTCCTGGTCATCGACACCAACGCCAGCCTCGACGACCTGCAAACCAGCGCCTACCAACGCCTTCAGGCCGCCAGCGACCTGCTGGAAACCATGACGTGCGTGAGCCTTGTCACCACCTGCGACAAAGACTTCACACACGTCACCAATGCCGCGTACCTGCTGGTGCGTGAAGGCTGCGACCTGTTGCAACTGGTCCAGCAGCGAACGATGGCGTTGAGCAGGCAAGTCGCTCAGTAACCCCCTCAAAGACAGGCCATTTCTCTATAGGAAATGGCCTACTTAGCTTGGGTAATTCACAACCCATTTTGAGAGTCTGGCTACGAGAATGAAGGTAAGAGCTGATCCACAGCAGGTATCAGCGCCTTCATTATTTGCATTCGGCTTTCTGACGCAGCCTCTCAATAGCCCGCAGAAAATCCCTTCTGGAGGTAATCAGGTGACAATTCAGACAATGCTCGAACAAGCATATGCCTTGCCTATGCAAAAAACCGATGCTACTCTGCATATGCTAGACATATGCAGGAGCAACATCATGCGCACAGTCTCAATTTTCAAGAACGGAAAAAATCAGGCGATTCGCCTGCCAAACGACATGGCTTACGAAGGTGTAGGAGAACTGGAAATTACCCGCAATGGCGATGTGATCACCCTGCGCCCCGTGCGTCCCAGCTGGCAATCGCTGGCAGAAGTGCCCGCTGCTGACACGGACTTTCTGCAAGAGCGTCCGGACATCATCACCGATGAAGGTAGGTTCAACCTGTGACCACCTATATGCTCGATACCTGCATTTGCTCGTTCATCATGCGTGAACGCCCCGAATCCGTATTGAAGCGGTTGGTAGCAGAAGTTGGCCGAAATAACCGAATCGTAATTTCTGCGATCACTTATTCAGAAATGCGCTACGGACAGATCGGCAAGAAAGCGTCCGCCAGACACAAAACGATGGTTGATGAGTTTGTGAAACGCCTGGATGCTGTCCTGCCGTGGGATCAGAGCGCCGTGGACGCAGCGATCGAAGTAAGACGTCAATTAACTGATAGCGGCTCAATCATTGGCGGCAATGATACTGCCATTGCGGGCCACGCCATAGCCATGGGGTGCAAGCTAGTCACCAATAATCTGCGCGAGTTCAGTCGTGTTACAGGTCTTGAATACGAAGACTGGGTTCACTGAAGTATTACTCGCCAAGTTTGTTGTCTTGGGACGAGCAGATTGATAAAATAGCCACAACGCATCTGGTCAACCATTTGCCCACCTTCCGAGGCCCGCATCGATTCATCGAGCGGGCTTTCGTGCATCTGGGGATAAGAAATGCATACTTTCTTGTAAGTTATTTCTTTTAATATCGAAAGCCCTGTCTGAAAGATGCTCGCCATACTAAGCACGAAAAATAAATATTGTTATAAGGCAACCTCATACTGTTGAGGTCTGCTCCCGTGTATACCTGCCCATTGATTCATCAATTGAAACTCGATGCCCAAAGCCTCGCCAGCATCGAACAGATCAACAAAATCACTCGCATGACCCAGCTCGGTGCAGCCGTGACGTCGAGTGGCGTGATAGCCCGCTTATTCACCCGTAGCGTGCCGCTGGAAACGGCCTTCAACATCACCCAATACGACTGGAAGCTCTTCAGCGAAAGCACACATGCCTGGTCGAAAATACAGCGCAATCGAGTCGTCACCATCGCCAATGACCAGGCACTGCAGCACTTACACGATCGAGCTCAATTCGAGTTCTGGAAAGGAGTCGCCAATGGCTGCATGTACTAAGGTAATCTGGATCGGATGCCTTGGCGCACTGGCCCTTGGAGCCAGCGCCGATCAGTCCATAACCGTCGAGCAGCGCTTCCATGGCTTCGTTATTGCCGACTTCGCCAGGGCCGCCGCCGCCATGGAGGCACAACAACAAGCCTGCCTAAACACGGAAAAGGTCCTGCCTGCCAATCTATTGTCCCCTGCCGGACTGGATGACGAAGAAAAGAAAATTGCCTTGCTGTACTTCAGATCCCTGGCGTCGTGGGAGTGCGAGAAGCATGCCACTCTCGAACTACTCGCTGCCACACAGATGGCCAGGGAAACAGGTCTGCCGGACTTCTCCGCAACCGACGACCCACAAAACCTGGCCGCCACTGTTCAGCTCATGGGCTACGACACAATGCTGCGTTACAAGGCCAGGTATCAGACCCTGCCAGAGTCGAAGCGCAGACAACTGGAAGGTCTGGAGATACTGAGACGCCCCTTTAAACTACTGGAGTCCGCCAGCACCAACGGATTACCAGTACCAAGCTCATGAGCAAAAATCCCGTAGACGCCCACAAGCCCTCAAAAGCGGATGTTCCTGAAACTATCGACGGCGGAATCAGCCGCACAATAAAAAACCGCCCCGAAGGGCGGTTTTCTTGAGGCGAATAACCAGACTCGATTACAGCTTCGGCCCAGCTGCCTTGATCGCGTCGCTCACGTCGAACTTCTTGAAGTTCTCGATGAACAGACCCGCCAGCGCTTTCGCCGCTTCGTCGTAGGCAGCCTTGTCAGCCCAGGTGTTGCGTGGGTTCAACAGGCCAGTCTCGACGCCCGGTACGGCCAATGGCACGTCCAGGTTGATGGTGTCCAGGTGCTCGGTCTCGGCACCAATCAACGCACCGCTCTGGATCGCGGCAATCACGCCACGAGTCGTCGGGATATTGAAGCGCTTGCCAACGCCGTAGCCGCCGCCGGTCCAGCCGGTGTTGACCAGGTAGACCTTCGAACCGAAACCACGGATACGCTTGATCAGCAGTTCAGCGTACACGCCAGCCGGACGCGGGAAGAACGGCGCGCCGAAGCAGGTGGAGAAGGTCGACTTGATGCCGGCGCCCGAACCCATTTCAGTCGAGCCCACCAGTGCGGTGTAGCCGGACAGGAAGTGGTAAGCGGCCTGTTCTTCGCTGAGAATCGACACGGGCGGCAGTACGCCGGTCAGGTCGCAGGTCAGGAAGATCACGGCGTTAGGCTCGCCACCGAGGTTTTTCGGTGCGCGTTTTTCGATCAGTTCGCGCGGGTAGGCCGCACGGCTGTTCTGGGTCAGGCTGTCGTCGGCGTAGTCGGCCTTCTTGTTGGCGTCCAGCACGACGTTTTCCAGCACGGCGCCGTGCTGGATGGCTTTCCAGATCACCGGCTCGTTCTTCTCGGACAGGTCGATGCACTTGGCATAGCAACCGCCTTCGATGTTGAACACCACGCCCACGCCCCAGCCGTGTTCGTCGTCACCGATCAGGTAACGGCTTTCGTCAGCCGACAGGGTGGTCTTGCCAGTGCCCGACAGACCGAAGAACAGGGTCACGTCGCCCTCTTCGCCCATGTTCGCCGCGCAGTGCATCGGCAGTACATCGACGGCCGGCAGCAGGAAGTTCTGCACCGAGAACAGGGCTTTTTTCATTTCACCGGCGTAACGCATGCCGGCGATCAGGACTTTCTTGGCCGCGAAGTTGAGGATCACGGTGCCGTCGGAGTGGGTGCCGTCACGCTCTGGCACGCACTCGAACTCCGGCACGTTGAGGATCTGCCACTCGTCCTTGCCACCGGCGTTGTACTGGCCGGCTTCCGGGTTGATGAACAGGCAACGGCCGAACAGGTTGTGCCAGGCGGTACCGGTGGTCATCTTGACCGGCAGGTAGTGCGCCGGGTCGGAACCGACGTGCACGTGGGAAACAAAACGCTCGCGCTCGCCGATAAAGGCTTCAACGCGGTTCCACAGGGCATCGAACTTGTCGGCCGGGAACTTGCGGTTGATCGGCCCCCAGGCAATGGCGTCCTGGGTAGAAGGCTCTTCGACGATAAAACGGTCGACCGGCGAACGACCGGTACGGTGACCGGTGCGCACGACCAGCGCGCCGGTGTCGGCGAGTTCGCCTTCACCACGAGCCAGGGCTTCTTTTACCAGATCGTCAACACTCAGATCGGTGTACACGGCATTGTTTGCTTGCGTCATGAGATTCCCCGTCGGCCACTGGCCGAGTGCTCCAAACGTTTTGTAGTAGAAAGTCGTGCACTACTACCGCGAAAAAAGTGGGCCGGATTATGCCAGAAAAGCCCAAAAAGAGTAGGGTCCTCCTGTCAGAACGCCCGTTTTCTGTCGTTTGACAGGAGATTTACCTGCGCTGAACCGTTTTAGTGACGAGTATCTGACGGGGTGTCGACGCCGGCACCTGCGAACAATTGCGAAACGTCAGCGGCATCGAACAGATAGCGCTGGTTGCAAAACTGGCAATCGACCTCGATATGGCCGCCGTGTTCGACCACCAGTTGCTGGGCATCTTCCAGCCCCAGGCTGACCAGTGCATTGCCCGAACGCTCCCGCGAACAGCTGCAATGGAAACGCAGCGGTTGAAGGTCGAACAGGCGCACGGCTTCTTCGTGGTAGAGGCGGTGCAGGACGGTTTCGTTGTCCAGGCTCAGCAGCTCGTCAGCGGTCAGGGTGCTGGCCATGGCGGTCAGGTGCTGCCAGCTGGCGTCGCGCTCTTCCTGCTCGCGCAGGCGGTCGGCGGGCAGTTGTTGCAGCAGCATGCCACGGGCACGGCGACCGTCGGCGTGGAGCCAGAAGCGTGTGCCGACCTGCTGGGACATGACGAAGTAGTTGGTGAAACACTCCGACAGGGTTTCGCCGTCCAGGTCGACAATGCCCTGGTAGCGCTGGCCCTGGGTCGGATCGACGGTCAGGGCGAGGACGCCATTGGGCATCAGGTCGGCCAGGGTCGCGTCAGCCGGGATCAGTGCCTCGTCGTAGCGAGCCAGACCACGGATCTCGCGCTCGCTGGAGCATTCGATCATCAGCAGCGGCACCGGGCCTTCGGAACGCGCCTGGAGAATCAGCAGGCCGTCGAACTTCAGGGTACCGACCAGCAACGACGCGGCGGCCATCAGCTCGCCGAGCAGTTGCGCGATAGGCTCCGGGTAGGGGTGCTTGGCCAGTACTTCGGCGTAGCTGCGCTCCAGCGAC
Source organism: Pseudomonas sp. MWU12-2037 (assembly GCF_023242345.1). Lineage (NCBI taxonomy): Bacteria > Pseudomonadati > Pseudomonadota > Gammaproteobacteria > Pseudomonadales > Pseudomonadaceae > Pseudomonas > Pseudomonas sp. MWU12-2037. The sequence goes on from NZ_JALLIZ010000032.1 coordinate 32,906, forward strand.
ACCAATTCGCCGCGGGTGTCGCTGTCATCGAAGATGAAGCGCTGGGTGTAGTCGGTGTCCGGTAGGTCTGACATAGGTATCAATTCTGGAAGTAGGAATAGGGGTGTTCTGCCCAGGGAAGTGAGCATTTTATGAACAAACGGGATTTGTACCAAGCAACATGGGGGCGAATGGCGCTCAGTCAAGGACTGAGGCGACGCGCTGCGCCCTATTCGGCGCCGCTGCCACGAAACTTGAACAGATCGCGTCGCTGTTTCTTGCTCGGCTTGCCGTCGGTGGTCAGGCCCAGCGCACCGGCCTTGCGCTGCGCCGCCGCGGCTTCGCGCTTGGCCAGGCTCTGCTCGGTCTCAGCATAGAGCGTCTGCGCTTCGGGAGCGCCGCGACGGACCAGCGACAGCGCCTGCACCACCACGGTCCGTTCGTCGAAACCGGTGCGAATCTGGATCTCGTCGCCCACCCGTGGCTCCTTGCCCGGCTTGCAGCGCTCGCCGCGACAATGCACCTTGCCGCTTTCAATCGCCGCCTTGGCCAGGGCACGGGTCTTATAGAAGCGCGCCGCCCACAACCACTTGTCCAACCGAACCTTGTCGTCCTCTTCCGCTTTCTGCGCCACTGTCCGTCCTCAAACTGAAATATTGTCGAACTGTACTACCGTTGCCGTCGAAGCTGAATGGTCCTGGCCAGTCTAGAATGCCAGGTGATCCAGGGGGTAATTTCACGACCTGAAACAGGTCGCAGAGATAACTATCGCCATTTACCCGATATTCTGCGTGAATACCGCAATTACGGCTGCCGGGCAGCCAGAGCGCCTTTCTCCACCGGTTGAGCATTTTGAAGACATTTGACCATTTGACTGTTGTGGGTCTGCGCGAGTGGGTGGCGCTTCCGGATTTGGGAGTCGCCGGCCTGCGGGCGAAAATCGACACCGGTGCCAGCACCTCCAGCCTGCACGCCACCGAAATCGAGCCCTTCGAGCGCGACGGTGAGAAATGGGTGCGTTTCACCGCCCACCTGGGCAGCGTGGTGCAATTGCGTCACCGCCGCTGCGAAGCGCCGTTGCTGACGATGAAGACCATCAAGAGCTCCAACGGCCATGCCCAGGTGCGTTATGTGATCGCCACCACCCTGGCCCTGGGCGACCGGGTCTGGCAGGTGCAGTTCACCCTCGCCTGCCGCAAAGCCATGCGTTATCGCCTGTTGCTCGGTTCCAAAGCCCTGATCGATGGCCAGTTGGTGGTCAATCCAGAGCACAAATACGTTCAAGACAAGCCGGTTTTCCCGGTCACTACTACCTCTGCCACAGGTGTTGCATGAAGATCGCTGTGCTGTCGCGTAACCCGCGTCTGTATTCCACTCGTCGCCTGGTAGAGGCCGGCGTTGCCCGCGGCCATGAGATGGTGGTGGTCGACACCCTGCGCGCCTATATGAACATCGCCAGCCACAAGCCGCAGATCCACTATCGCGGCAAGCCCCTGGAAGGTTTCGATGCGGTGATCCCGCGGATCGGCGCCTCGGTGACCTTTTATGGCTGCGCGGTGCTGCGCCAGTTCGAAATGATGGGGGTGTTTCCCCTCAACGAGTCGGTGGCCATCGCTCGCTCGCGGGACAAGCTGCGTTCGCTGCAGTTGCTGTCGCGGCGCGGGATCGGCTTGCCGGTGACCGGTTTTGCCCACTCGCCGGACGATATTCCCGACCTGATCGCCATGGTCAACGGCGCACCGCTGGTGATCAAGGTGCTCGAGGGCACCCAGGGTATCGGCGTGGTGCTGTGCGAAACGGCGACGGCGGCGGAGTCGGTGATCGAGGCGTTCATGGGCCTGAAGCAGGACATCATGGTCCAGGAGTACATCAAGGAAGCCGGTGGTGCCGATATCCGCTGCTTCGTGGTGGGCGACAAGGTGATTGCGTCGATGAAGCGCCAGGCCAAGCCCGGAGAGTTCCGCTCCAACCTGCATCGCGGCGGCAGCGCCAGCCTGATCAAGATCACCCCGGAAGAACGCATGACCGCGATTCGCGCGGCCAAGGTGATGGGCCTGAGCGTGGCCGGGGTGGATATCCTGCGCTCCAATCACGGCCCGCTGGTGATGGAGGTGAACTCCTCGCCCGGCCTTGAGGGCATCGAGGTGACCACCGGCAAGGACGTGGCCGGGATCATCATCGAGCACATCGAGAAGAACGGCGGCCCGAACATGACCCGGACCAAGGGTAAAGGCTGATTTCTACACCGCGTCGCGAGGCAGCATCAACCCCAGCGGCAAACGAACCCGCGCTTCCAGGCCGCCACCGGTGCGGTTGCGCAGTTCGACATTGCCGCCATGCATCGAGGCGATCCGCCTGACAATCGCCAGCCCCAGGCCCGTGCCCTTGCCGCCACGGGCCTTGTCGCCCCGGGTGAAGGGATTGAAGATGCCTTCCAGCTCCGCCGGATCAATCCCCGTCCCACGGTCCATGACGCTCAGTACCACGTACGGCGCGCTGCTGTCGCCCGAAACATAGGCCGCCACTTCCACGCCCTCGCCGGCATGATGCAAGGCGTTGCCGATCAGGTTATTCAACAGCCGCTTCATCGACACCCGCCGCAACGGGAACGGCTGGATCGGTTGCAACCGCGTGCGTACCCGCTCTTCGCTCTGGTTATAGGGCGCCACCACTTCGCGCACCAGCTCGCTCAGGTCGACCTCTTCCACCGACTCGTCGCGACCGTCGCGGATAAAGGCGAGGAACTGGTCGAGGATGGCGTCCATGTCCTCGATATCCCGGACCATTTCGTCGCTGAGGTCGTCATGACTGCCCATCAGCTCCAGTGACAGACGCAGCCGCGTCAACGGCGTACGCAAGTCATGGGACACCCCGGCCAGCATCAACTCCCGTTCTCGTCCCGCCTGTTCGACGTCCTCGGCCATCTGGTTGAAGGCCCGGTACACCTCGGTCATTTCGCTGGGGGTATCACTGATCGGCAACCGTACGCTGCGCCCCTGGCCGAGTTGCCGCGCGGCATCCACCAGACGCTTCAACGGCTGGTTGAGCTGGCTGACAAAGATCCAGGCCGACGCGGTGGAGAGCAGTCCGATGGCCAGGAACCACCCAAGCACGCTCCAGATTTTCTGCCCGCGCAACGGATGCGGGTACAGCGGCACTTTCAGCCAGCCGGCACCCAGGCTCGGCGCCCGCACCCAGAGGGCCGGCGGCGAGTGCATGCGCAGCCGCACTTCGGTGTCGGCCCCCAGCTCGGCCTGCATCTGGCGCTGGTAGATCTCGCTGTAGGGCCAGTGCTGCTCACCTTCCGGCACCCCGCCGCTGACCACCCGTATCAAGCCGGCGGCATCGGCGATCTTGTCGCGATCGTCCTCGTCCGCCGCCCAATAGGCACGCAGGGTCAGGGCCACGCCGTGACTGTACTGACGGTCCACCAGCACGTCTTCGTTCATCAGCAGATACACCAGGGTCAGTGCCTTGGAGAACAGCACGACGATCAGCACCAGCCAGAGGGTACGGGCGAAGAAACTTTGGGGGAACCAGAGAGGGGTTTTCATGGGCAGGCGCTGGACACTTTGCAGAGGCGAGCAAGCGGGCTCGCATATTGCGGATTGCGACTCGCCCGGGGGCTTGCGCGCACCCGGGCGAATCGTTCCTACCGATCAACAGGCGCCCGTCAACAGGCACCGGGCATTGTCACTTGGTCGCGGCGCCGTCCGGCACGAACACGTAACCCACGCCCCACACGGTCTGGATATAACGCGGCTTGGACGGATCCGGTTCGATCATGCGGCGCAGACGGGAAATCTGCACGTCGATGGAACGCTCCAGGGCATCCCATTCACGACCCCGGGCCAGGTTCATCAGCTTGTCGCGGGTCAGCGGCTCGCGGGCATGCATGACCAGCGCCTTGAGCACGGCGAACTCGCCGGTGGTGAGCATGTGCACTTCTTCGCCGCGCTTGAGTTCACGAGTGGCCAGGGACAGCTCGTAGTCACCGAAGGTCACGCTCTCGTCTTCGCTGCCCGGTGCGCCCGGCACCGGTGCCGACTGGCGACGCAACACCGCCTTGACCCGGGCCATCAGCTCATCGGGGTTGAAGGGTTTGGCCAGGTAATCGTCGGCGCCCAGTTCCAGGCCCTTGATCCGGCTCAGCTCGTCGCCCTTGGCGGTGAGCATGATGATCGGCACCTGGTTGTTCGCCGCGCGCAGGCGACGGCAGGCGGTCAGGCCGTCTTCGCCGGGCAGCATCAGGTCGAGGACCACCAGGTTGAAAACTTCGCGGGACAGCAGGCGGTCCATCTGTTCGGTGTTCGCCACTGCGCGGGCGCGATAGCCCTTGCTGGTGAAAAAACGTTCCAGCAGGCTGCTCAGCCCGGGATCGTCATCAACGATGAGTATTTTTTCGCCTTCAGCAGGGTTTGCAGTGCTGCTCATTGGATGCTCCTTTGATCTCGGCACGCATTATGGGCCCAGCGGCCCTTATCCGTATCCGGTGCATTGTTAGCAGATTTTTCCTCAACTACCAGTAAACGCTCTAAAGGCACCGCGCGGGTGCACAATCCCCGCAAGCCCGGAACGCTGGTTATAATGCGCCGCCTCTTGTCTCAGGCAACGTCTGATCATTGCTGTGGCGTGCCGCTCTTTATTTTCCAAGGCACACAGCAATGTGCTGATTTCATGGGTCTCAAGGCTGCCTTTTGATCCCAAACCAGATTCGTCCCGATGGCTTGAGAGCCTCGACGCGTCTGCTTTCACACTTTGTCAGGTGGTTTTATGGACAGCATCAACAGCCGCATCGCCGAAGAACTCGGCGTCCGCCCACAACAGGTCGAAGCGGCCGTCGCTCTACTGGATGAGGGCTCCACCGTGCCCTTCATCGCGCGCTACCGCAAGGAAGTGACCGGCAGCCTGGATGACATCCAGCTGCGTCACCTGGAAGAGCGCCTGCGCTACCTGCGAGAACTCGACGAACGGCGCATCAGCATCCTCGCCAGCATCGAGGAGCAAGGCAAGCTGACTCCGGAATTGGCCCGCGATATCAAGCTGGCCGACACCAAGACCCGCCTCGAAGACCTTTACCTGCCGTACAAGCAGAAACGCCGCACCAAGGGCCAGATCGCCCTGGAAGCCGGCCTCGGCGAGTTGGCGGACGGCCTGTTCAACGACCCGACGCTGAATCCGGAAAGCGAAGCCGCACGCTTCGTCGACGGCGAAAAAGGCGTGGCGGACGTGAAGGCGGCCCTGGAAGGCGCCAAGTACATCCTGATGGAACGCTTCGCCGAAGATGCCGGCCTGCTGGACAAGCTGCGCAACTACCTCAAGCAGGAAGCCACCCTGAGTGCCCGGGTCATCGCCGGCAAGGAAGAAGAAGGTGCCAAGTTCCGCGACTACTTCGAACACGACGAGCCGCTGAAAAGCATGCCGTCGCACCGCGCCCTGGCGATTTTCCGTGGACGCAACGAAGGCATCCTCAGCTCCGCGCTGAAGGTCGGCGACGAGCAGCCGGGCAGCATGCACCCGTGCGAAGGCATGATCGGCCAGCAGTTCGGCATCCAGAACCAGAACCGTCCCGCCGATAAATGGCTGGGCGAAGTGGTGCGCTGGACCTGGAAGGTCAAGCTCTACACCCACCTGGAAACCGACCTGCTGGGCGAGCTGCGCGACGGCGCGGAAACCGAGGCGATCAATGTCTTCGCCCATAACCTGCACGACCTGTTGCTGGCCGCCCCGGCCGGCCCGCGCGCCACCCTGGGCCTCGACCCGGGCCTGCGTACCGGCTGCAAGGTCGCGGTGGTGGACTCCACCGGCAAGCTGCTGGACCACGCCACCGTCTACCCCCACGTGCCACACAACAAGTGGGACCAGACCCTCGCCGTGCTCGCCGCCCTGTGCGCCAAGCATTCGGTGGACCTGATCGCCATCGGCAACGGCACCGCCAGCCGTGAAACCGACAAGCTGGCCGCCGAGCTGATCAAGAAATACCCGGCCATGAAGATGACCAAGGTCATGGTGTCCGAAGCCGGCGCCTCGGTGTACTCGGCCTCTGAACTGGCCTCCAAGGAATTCCCCGACCTGGATGTGTCGATCCGTGGCGCCGTGTCCATTGCCCGCCGCCTGCAGGACCCGCTGGCCGAACTGGTGAAGATCGACCCGAAATCCATCGGTGTCGGCCAGTACCAGCACGACGTGTCCCAGCTCAAGCTGGCCCGTGGCCTGGATGCGGTGGTGGAAGACTGCGTGAACGCCGTCGGCGTCGACGTGAACACCGCCTCGGTGGCGTTGCTGGCGCGGATTTCCGGCCTCAACCCGACCCTGGCACAGAATATCGTCAACCACCGCGATGAAAACGGCGCGTTCAAGACCCGCGCCGCGCTGAAGAAAGTTGCCCGCCTGGGCGAGAAGACCTTCGAGCAGGCCGCCGGCTTCCTGCGGGTGATGAACGGCGACAATCCGCTGGACTCCTCCGCCGTGCACCCGGAAGCCTACCCGCTGGTGCAGCGCATCGCCGCAGAAACCGACCGCGACATCCGCTCGCTGATCGGCGACGCCAGCTTCCTCAAGCGCCTGGACCCGAAGAAATTCACCGATGAAACCTTCGGCCTGCCCACCGTCACCGACATTCTCCAGGAATTGGAGAAGCCGGGCCGCGACCCGCGTCCCGAGTTCAAGACCGCCGCCTTCCAGGACGGCGTCGAAGACCTCAAGGACCTGGAGCCGGGGATGATTCTCGAAGGCGTGGTGACCAACGTCACCAACTTCGGTGCCTTTGTCGATATCGGCGTACACCAGGACGGCCTGGTGCATATCTCCGCACTGTCCGAGAAATTCATCAAGGACCCCCGTGAAGCGGTGAAAGCCGGCGATGTGGTGAAGGTCAAGGTCATGGAAGTCGATATCCCGCGCAAACGCGTCGGCCTGTCGATGCGCATGAGCGACACCCCGGGCGAGAAAGTCGACGGGGCCCGTGGCTCGCGTCCGGGCTCGGCACCACGGCCGTCGCAGAACAGCGCGCCGCGCAAGGAAAGCACCCCGGCGGCGCCAAGCAACAATGCCATGGCTTCGCTGTTCGCCAACGCCAAACAGTTGAAGAAACGCTGATGGACATTCCTGAGGGCCTCACCCAGAGCGCTTTCAGCGAGATGCTCGGCTGCCGCCTGCAACGCCTGGAAACCGGTGTTGCCGAGGTGGCCCTGGCGCTGGAGCCGCACCTGCGCAATCGCGGCAACGTGATGCACGGCGGGGCGATTTTCAGCCTGGTGGACATCACCATGGGACTGGCCTGCTCCAGCTCCCATGGTTTTGACCAGCGCAGCGTGACCATCGAGTGCAAGATCAACTACATGCGGGCGGTGGCCGAGGGCGAAGTGTTGTGCGTCGCCACGGTCATCCACCCCGGCCGCCGCACCCTGGTGGTCGAAGCCGAAGTGCGCCAAGGCGACAAACTTGTCGCTAAAGCACAAGGCACCTTCGCTGTTCTCTAGCCGCCCTGGCTCGATTTGGGTTAATTTCGACACTGTGAAAGCAGTGTCGGGGTTTTCCCTTTCACTGCCTCCGACCCAGGGAGGAAGTGTCGGCGTTTTCTGATATTTACCAGGCGACCACGCCAGTTCTCAACTTCACCCTTGTAGACCGTCTTGCCCACCCCCATATTGGGGCGACCGACGCGTGAAGGAATCCAACTTGAGCGAACTTCTCAACCGCCGCCTGGCTCTGCTCGGCGAGCGCGACCACCTCTCTCTGCTCGAACAGTGCCTGCACGGCATCGAGCGTGAATGCCTGCGCGTCACCGGCGTTGCTCGTCTGGCGCAGACACCGCACCCCGAAGAGCTGGGCTCCGCACTGACCAACGAACAAATCACCACCGACTATTCCGAGTCGCTGCTGGAGTTCATCACTCCCGCCCTGGCCGACCCGGCGGACACCCTGGCCAGCCTGGACAAGATCCATCGTTTTGCCTACAGCAAGCTCGGCAACGAGTACCTGTGGAGCCCGTCGATGCCTTGCCCGTTGCCGGCGGAAGAAGATATTCCGATCGCCTATTACGGCACCTCGAATATCGGCAAGCTCAAGTATGTGTACCGCCAGGGCCTGGCCCTGCGCTACGGCAAGACCATGCAGTGCATTGCCGGGATTCACTACAATTTCTCCCTGCCGGAACAGCTCTGGCCCGTGCTCAAGCAGGCAGAGGGTTTCGTCGGCACGGACCGCGACTACCAGTCGCTGGCCTACATCGCGATGATCCGCAACTTCCGCCGATACAGCTGGCTGCTGATGTACCTGTTCGGTGCATCGCCGGCCCTGGACGCCGGTTTCCTGCGCGGGCGTGCCCATTCGCTGGAACAGTTCGACGCCGATACGCTGTACCTGCCCTACGCCACCAGCCTGCGCATGAGCGACCTGGGTTACCAGAGCAACGCCCAGGCCGGCCTGACGCCCTGCTACAACGACCTGGACAGCTACATCGACAGCCTGCGCAAGGCGGTGGCCACTCCCTACGCACCTTACGTAGAGATCGGCACACACAAGGATGGTGAGTGGGTACAGCTCAACACCAACATCCTGCAGATCGAAAACGAGTACTACTCCAATATTCGCCCCAAACGCGTGACCTACACCGGCGAGCGGCCGATCCAGGCGCTGATGGCCCGTGGCGTGCAGTATGTCGAGGCGCGCTGCCTGGACATCAACCCATTCCTGCCGACCGGTATCGATCTGACCGAGGCGCGTTTCCTCGATGCGTTCCTGCTGTATTGCGCGCTGAACGACAGTCCGCTGTTCGAAAACAACGAGTGCGGCAATGCCACCTCGAACTTCCTCAGCGTGGTCAAGGAAGGTCGGCGCCCGGGCCTGCAATTGCAGCGTCGGGGTGAGGCGGTGGGCCTGAAGGAATGGGCCAACGAGTTGCTGGAGAAGATCGCGCCGCTGGCGGCGTTGCTGGACCGCAGCCATGGTGGTGATAGTCACGCCAAGGCGCTGGACGAGCAGCTTGCCAAGGTCAAGGATTCGTCCCTGACACCATCGGCCCAGGTGTTGGCGAGCATGACCGCGCACAAGGAAAGCTTCGCGCAGTTCTCGATGCGCCAGAGCCAGGCCCATGCCGAGTTCTTCCGCAGTCAGCCGTTGAGCAAGGAAGAACAGGCCGGCTTCGAGGAAGCGGCTCGTAAATCCCTGGTGCAACAGGCTGAGCTGGAACAGAACGAGGTGGGGGATTTCGACGTGTTTGTCGGGTCGTACCAGGCGAGTATTCTGGCGATCAGTAATTGATGCGGCGTCTTCATTGACGCCTTCGCGGGCAAGCCCTGCTCCTACAGTTCCGTGTCCTACACAAGGTCAGTGGTCGACGACGTACTGTAGGAGCAGGGCTTGTCGGGACGCCGCACCGCCGCGAAGAGGCCCTTGAGACCGACAAAAAACCTCAAGGACCAGACCCGCTCATGAAGATCAGAGGGCTTTTTCGAAGATCTTCGAATTACGCTGATAGTTGTACAGCGAAGCCCGCGCGCTCGGCAGCCGCTCCACACTGCTCGGCTCAAAGCCACGCTCACGGAACCAGTGTGCCGTACGGGTCGTCAGCACGAACAAGGTCTTCAACCCCTGCGCCCGCGCCCGTGCTTCAATCCGCTCCAACAGCTCATCGCCGCGACCACCATGGCGATACTCCGGGTTCACCGCCAGGCACGCCAACTCCCCCGCCTCTGAATCGGCAATCTGATACAGCGCCGCACAGGCGATGATCATCCCCTCGCGCTCCACCACGCTGAACTGCTCGATCTCACGCTCCAGCACTTCCCGCGAACGCCGCACCAAGATGCCCTGCTCTTCCAGCGGGCTGATCAGGTCGAGCAAACCGCCGACATCTTCAATAGCCGCCTCGCGCACCAGTTCGAACTGCTCCTGGGCCACCAGCGTACCGCCGCCGTCACGGGTAAACAGCTCGGTCAACAGCGCGCCATCCTCGGCATAACTGACGATATGGCTGCGCGCCACACCGCCCCGACAAGCCTGCGCTGCCGCATCCAGCAACTCTCCCTGGTAATCGTTGCCCAGACGCAGCAGATGCGCCGGTACCTGCTGCGGACGCAGCTCACGGACCAGCTTGCCGTTTTCATCGATCAGGCCGTGATCGGCGCCGAACAGCAGGAGTTTTTCCGCCTCCAGGTCGATGGCAGCACGGGTCGCCACGTCTTCGCAGGCCAGGTTGAAGATTTCCCCGGTAGGCGAATAACCCAACGGCGACAGCAGGACAATCGAGCGCTCGTCCAGCAGGCGGTTGATACCCCGGCGGTCGACCCGGCGCACTTCGCCGGTGTGGTGATAGTCGACGCCTTCGAGCACGCCGATCGGCCGCGCCGTGACCAGGTTGCCGCCGGCCACCCGCAGCCGCGAGCCCTGCATCGGCGAGGCGGCCAGATCCATGGACAGACGCGCCTCGATGGCGATCCGCAGTTGGCCGACGGCGTCGATCACGCATTCCAGGGTCGCCGCATCGGTAATCCGCATGCCGTGGTGGTAATGCGGGGTCAGGCCACGGGCCGCCAGGCGGCTTTCGATCTGCGGACGCGAGCCGTGCACCAGCACCAGCCGCACGCCCAGGCTGTGGAGCAGCACCAGGTCGTGGACGATATTGCCGAAGTTGGGGTGCTCGATACCGTCGCCAGGGAGCATGACCACGAAGGTGCAGTCCCGATGGGCATTGATATAGGGAGACGCATGGCGAAGCCAATTCACGTAATCGGGCATAAAACCTGAACCTGTATAAAAAACAGCCAATAGAAAATAGATGCAACGTCAAAATGCACAACGGGCTGTTGGTTATCGTCGGAACAGGCTTGGCGACACGCGCGCTCTCCTTGGTATCCAGGAAAAAATCAATGAGCCGTGCATTTAACGCAAGGTTGCGGCCGGGCTCAAGCAGTAATGTTGAATCAATTCACGCAGTAGATGCACGGTAGGCTGCAAACGTGACATTTCGAGGTATTCCCCCGGCTGATGCGCACAAGCGATGTCGCCAGGGCCCAGGACCAGGGTTTCGCAGCCAAGGCGCTGAAGATAAGGCGCTTCGGTGCCGAATGCCACTGCCTCGGCGCGATGACCGGTGATTTTTTCCGCGACCTGGACCAGTTCCGAATCAGCGGCCTGTTCGAACGGCGGCACTTCGGGAAACAGCGGTGCGTAGTCGATCTTCACCTGGTGCCGTTGCGCCAGGGGTTCGAGCTTGGCGCGAATCGCCGCCCGCAGCACGCTCGGGTCCATGCCCGGCAAGGGCCGCAGGTCGAACTCCAGGGAGCACTGGCCACAGATGCGGTTGGGGTTGTCGCCGCCGTGGATGCAGCCGAAGTTCAAGGTCGGCTGGGGCACGCTGAATTGCGGGTTGTTGTACTCGCGCTGCCATTGCCAGCGCAGGCCCTTGAGCTCGCCGATGGCGTCGTGCATGGCCTCCAGGGCGCTATGGCCCAGGCTCGGGTCGGAGGAGTGGCCGCTGCGGCCGAGAATCTCGATGCGCTCCATCATCACGCCCTTGTGCAGGCGGATCGGCTTCAGGCCCGTGGGTTCGCCGATCACCGCGGCGCGACCGAGGGGCCGGCCGGCTTCGGCCAGGGCCCGGGCGCCGGACATGGAGCTTTCTTCGTCGCAGGTGGCGAGGATCAGCAACGGCTGCTTGAACGGTTGCTCGAGCAGCGGGATCACCGCTTCAATGGCCAGGGCGAAAAAGCCCTTCATGTCGCAACTGCCCAGGCCGACCCAACGGCCATCGACTTCGGTCAGTTTCAGCGGGTCGGTCTGCCACAGCGCGCCGTCGAACGGCACGGTGTCGCTATGCCCGGCCAGCACCAGGCCGCCGGGGCCGCTGCCGAAGCTGGCGAGCAGGTTGAACTTGCCGGGGCTGACCTGCTGGATATCGCAGCTGAAACCCAGGTCGCCGAGCCAGGTCGCCAGCAGGTCGATCACCGGACGGTTGGACTGATCCAGGCTCGGCTGGGTACAGCTGACCGACGGCGCGGCAACCAGCGCAGCGAATTGATCTTTCATCGACGGCAACGGCATGACGCTGACTCCCGAACTCCAAGGCGAAGCTCATCATAGAGCCATCCGGCGACTGGAATAAACCGCCGCGACGCGTGCCGCCCGCTTGTCCTGTACACTGCACGGCCTAGGCAGCCCCCTTCTCCCCCGGCTGCGCTCCCGATCCTGGATTTTCCGGCCATGCAGAAAGAAACCGAAATCAAACTCCGCGTCAGCCGCGAAACCCTCGCCGCCCTGCGCGAGCACCCGCTGCTGAAAAAACGCAACAAAAGTGGCTGGGAACGTCGCGAGCTGACCAATCAGTATTTCGACACCCCCGAGCGCGACCTGGCCAAGGCCAAGGTCGCCCTGCGCCTGCGCCGTGACGGCGAAGAAGTGATCCAGACCCTCAAGACCCGCGGCCAGAGCGTCGCCGGCCTGTCGGAACGCAACGAGTACGACTGGCACCTGGACAAGGCCAAGCTCGATGTGAAAAAACTCGACGGCGAATGCTGGCCCGAAGCGCTGGCCGAGCTGGACAAGAAAACCCTGAAGCCGATCTTCACCACCGATTTCGTCCGCGAACGCGCCGAAATCGCCTGGGGTCGTGGCAAGGCCAAGGTGGTGATCGAAGCCGCCCTGGACCTGGGCTTTGTCATCGCCGGCAAGCAGAAAGAAGAAATCTGCGAGCTGGAACTGGAATTGCGCGAAGGCGACCCGTCGGCACTGCTGGAACTGGCCGCCGAGCTGGCCGAGAAACTGGCGCTGATGCCGTGCGATATCAGCAAGGCCGAACGCGGTTATCGCCTGTTTGACGCCAACAGCTATTCGCTGAGCCTGCCGGCCCCGCAGTTGAGCGCCGAGATGCCGCTGGACGATGCGTTCGCCGCCTTGGGCTGGCATTTGCTCGCTAGCAGCCAGCGACTGGCCGAACAATACCGGTTCAACGGTCACTGGCGTTTGCTGCAGGACTGGGTCGAGCAGTTGATCGAATTGCGCGCCCTGCTCGGCAGCCTCGGCCAGGCCGCGCCACGACAATCCACCAGCGAACTGCGCAGCGCCCTGGATGCGTTGCTGGAAGACTGGCGCCCACTGGTCCACGCCGGCCAGGAAGACGAAGACGTGCGCAAGGCCGCGCCGGAGCAGTTCCTGGAAGAGCTGGAAGATGTGCGCTGGGGCCTGTTCTCGCTGAACACCTCGCGCTGGTTGCTGGCCCGTAGCTGGACCGCCGAGCGCACCACCCGCGGTAATCGCCAGGGCGCGGCCCAGTTGCAGAACTGGTTGCCACGGCTGCTGGCCGAAGAAGCCACCTCGTTGCAACTGGGACGCTACCAGCAGCAACCGGAAGACCTCGCCGAACAACTGCCGCGTATCGAGCGTATCCAGGCATGGCTGCATCTGGCCCGTGGCGTGCTGGAGTTGCCGGAGCTGGATCGCCTGTTCGGTGAAATGAACAAGCTGGCGCAACTGGCCGAGACCGATATCAGCGATGAAGTGCTGGAGGCCCGGGTGCAGCAGGCGCTGGCGGTGTTCCAGAGCCGTGCCTGGAAGACCTTGTTGCGTCTGTAACGCCCCAGCGCGGTCCAC
>NZ_JALLIZ010000033.1:0-33399 GCF_023242345.1 Pseudomonas sp. MWU12-2037
GCGTCCGCACGGCCAATACAAGGCTTGCGGGCCTCATCGCCAGCAAGCCGGCTCCCACAAGTGACCGCGTTGCCCGAAGTTGTGGGGTCAGGGTCAGGAGGGTACTCCAGGTTGCATCAGGTAACAGTGTATTGGGCGCTGCTGTGCCTGCCAGTACGTTATGCTGTCAAATTACTGTCTTCATTTGTTGCCGCTGCCATGAAACTGTTCCCTCTCCTTCTTTCGATCCTGCTGCTGGCGGGCTGCGCCAGCGCTCCGCGAATGGATACCAGCCACCCTTCGGTCAACTACGACAATCGCGTGCAGTTCGTGATCCTGCACTACACCTCGGCAAACATGGAAAACTCACTGCGGTTGCTGACCCATGGCCAGGTCAGCAGCCATTACCTGATCGGCGACGACCCCCGCGCCACGATCTTCAAGCTGGTGGATGAGAGCCAGCGCGCCTGGCACGCCGGGGAAAGCGAGTGGCTGGGACGCACCTGGCTGAACTCCAGCTCCATTGGTATTGAAATCGTCAATCCGGGTTTCCGCGATACACCCACCGGCCGCGTCTGGTACCCCTACAGCGAAGCGCAGATCCAGGCATTGATCGTGCTGCTCAAGGACATCGTCAAACGCAATCACATCGAACCACGCAATGTGATCGGCCATAGCGATATCGCGCCGTTGCGCAAACAGGACCCGGGCCCGTTGCTGCCCTGGAAGCGCCTGGCCGCGGAAGGCCTCGGCGTATGGCCTGACGAGCAGGCGGTCGCCCGGCAGCAGACCGTCTACACCGCGCAACTGCCGAGCATCACCTGGTTCCAGCAGCAGCTCATGCGCCTGGGCTATGCCACGCCGCAGACCGGCGAGCTGGATGTTGCCACGCGCCATGTCCTGGCGGCCTTCCAGATGCACTTCCGCCCGGCCCGTTTCGACGGCCTGCCGGATGCGCAAAGTGCGGCGATCCTCCAGGTGCTCAACCAGTCAAAATAACGTCAGCGCCGGACGGTCAGCGCCGATTCGCCAATCTGTTGCTATAACTCATTGGTAAGTCTTCGGATATTCGCTGATGCCGGTTCGCCAGACGTTGCGCTCCTGGTTCCATCGTCCCTGGTTGCTGGCATTGCTGGCGGCTCTGTTCAGTGTCGCCCTGTTATTGGCCGGCAGCCTGGGGGTGGCGATGCACCAGGCCAGGCAGCACGAAAGTGAACAGATGAATGCCCAGGGGCAACGTTTCCTGGAGCGGCTGGAACAGCTTTTCGGGCAACTGCGCGAGGGGCTCGATCGATTGGAGGCCCAGCCCCTGCGGGACTGCAGCCCGGCCATGATCGGCACCCTGCAGCAACTGAGCTTCAACTACCGCTTTATCTACGAAGCCTTCTATGTCGACGCCACCCGGTCCTGTTCCAACTGGCCGAACCAGGATGCCCAGGTGACCTTGGGGATGCCGGATATCCGCGGACCGACCTACAGCTATTGGCTCAATACCTCGGCCCAGCCCAATGACAACCTGGCCGCCCTGATGTTGGGGCGCGGTCACTTCCGGGTATCCACTTCCCGTGGCCATTTGAGCGATGTGGTGGAACTGCCGCCGGGGGCCAGCCTGCTGGTGGTGGTCGACCGTGGCCGGCGGGCGATTCCGGTGCTCGGGCCGGAGCAGGACTGGCCACCCCCCGGCTGGCCGGCGAAGGGCCAGGACCCGTTGCTGATCACGCCAAATGAATTGATCTACCGCATGCCCACCCGCACCCCGGAATACCAGCTGGTGATGGTCGCGCCGCGCGCGGCCATGCCGCTGGTCATCGACCCGCTGTGGTGGTGGCTGCTCTCGGTGAGCCTGGTGATTGCCTTCTGCATCGGCGGCCTGACCTTGCAGTTGGCCCGCCAGCGCCAATCGCTCAACGGCGAACTGCAAGGCGCGCTGCGGCGCGGCGAGTTCCAGGTCTTGTATCAACCGATCTTCGACCTCGGCAGCCGTCGGTGCGTGGGCGCCGAAGCCCTGATCCGCTGGCGCCGGCCGGACGGCACGCTGACCAGTCCCGACCTGTTCATTCCCCTGGCGGAAAATACCGGGCAGATCCGCCAGATCACCGATTTTGTCCTGCAACGGCTGCTGGACCAGCTGGGTCACCTGCTGCGGGCCAATCCGCAGCTGTACATCTCGGTGAACCTGGCGGCCTGCGATGTCATGGTGCCGCGCATCGGCGAGGTGATTGCCGACCTGTTGCGCAGGCACCGGGTCAGTGCCCGGCAGATTGCCTTCGAAGTCACCGAGCGCGGGCTGATCGACGTGGTGGTGGCACGGGACAATTTGCAGGCCCTGCGGGATGCCGGCCATCAGGTGTTGATCGACGACTTCGGCACCGGCTATTGCAGCCTGGCCTATCTGCAAACGCTGCCGGTGGATTGCCTGAAGATCGACAAGGCCTTTATCGACGCCCTGGGCCATGACGCCGCCAGCAGCGGCGTGGCGCCGCATATCATCCGCATGGCCCATGCGCTGCACTTGCGGGTGATCGCCGAGGGCATCGAGTACGAGCGTCAGGCCCTGCTGCTCAGCAGCGAAGGGGTCAATTATGGTCAGGGTTGGTTGTTTGCCCAGGCGCTGACGGCGGTGCAGTTCGTCGAATTGATCACTCGCGGCCGACGCCTGGCTTCGCGTCGCCTGGACGACGAGGCCTAGAGCGGCAGCGCCATATAGAACTGCGTGCCCTGCCCCGGCCGTGAATACACGCCCATCCGCCCGCTGTGCAGTTGCACGATCTCCTTGCACAGGGCCAGGCCCAGGCCGGCGCCGCCTTTCTTGCGGCCGACCTGGACGAAAGGTTCGAAGATGCGTCCCTGTTGCCCGTAGGCAATACCCTCGCCGTTGTCCTCGACGCTGATGATGACCCGCTCGCCATGGCGCCGGGCCTGCAAGCGAATCTGCCCGCCCCGGGCGGTATGGCGCAGGGCGTTGTCCAGCAGATTGTCGAGGACGCGCTCCAGTTGCGGTTGATCGGCCGGCAGGCGCGGCAAGGGCGGCTGCAGCTCGACCTGCAGGTCGATGCCCTGGGTCAGGGCCTGTTCGGCAAAGCGCAGGCGACAGGCCTCGAGCAGTGTCTCGATATCGCAGGGCAGCAGGGTCAGCTTCTGCAGGCCGTTCTGGTAACGGGAGAAATTCAGCAGGTCGTTGATCAATTGCATCAGCCGCTGCATTTCTTCGTTGACCGTGTTCAGCAGGTCCGCTTCCCGCGATTCGCTGTCGAAATGCACGCGCTCCTGCAACAGGCCGAAGGCCATGTGCATGCCGGTGACCGGCGTGCGCAGTTCGTGGGAGGCGCGCAGGACGAACTCGCTGCGCACCCGCTCGAAGGCCCGCTGTTCGGTGACGTCGTGGAGCACCATCACCGCGCCGAGAATATGGCCTTGGGTATGACTGACCGGGGTCAGGCTGTAGGTCAGCAGGCGGGACTCCCCTTCGACCTCGACCTCGAGGTCTTCCGGTGCCCGTTCCAGGCTGGCACCGCGCAGGATCAATTGCAGTTGTTCGTCCAGTTCGGGCCGCTGCAGCGCCTCGCCAAGGCCTTGGCCGAGGCGATCGCCGTCCCAGCCCAACTGGCGCTGCGCCACCGGGTTGAGGTGCTCCAGGCGGCCTTCGCGGTCAATCATCAGCAGCCCGTCGTCGATGCTGTCGAGCACGGCTTGCAAGCGTTGCTGGCCGGCGAGCAATTCGTCGATATTGGTTGCCTGATGCTGGCGCAGGGCCTCGGCCATAAGGCCGAAACGTCGGGTCAGCAGGTTCATCTCGACCGCGGGGGAAATCGGCAGGGTGACGTCGAAGTTGCCCTGGCCGATATGGTCCGCCGCCTCGGCCAGGGCCTCGATCGGTGCACCGAAACGGCGGGCGATGCCGTGGGCGGTGATGAAGCCGATGATCAGCACCGCCAGGCCGACAAACCCCAGCAGCCCGGCCACCAGCAGTGCCCGCTCGCGGGCGTCGTTTTCCGTGGCGCTGATGTTGTCCAGCGCCTGCTTGTGCTCGGCGATCAGGCCGTTGCGCAGGATATTGAAAGTGTTGGTGAGCTCCTCGATGCTGCCACTGCCGTCCCGTGAACGGGCGAAGGCCTGGTAGAACCGTTCGTAGTCGATACGGGCCTGGGCGAAGCCGCTGCGCACGTCGTTGCTCTGCTCATGCTCGATGCCTTCGTGGAGCAGTTGCAGATAGTGTTCGCGCGAGGCCTCGAGCGCGGCCTGGTCCGGCTTGTCACCGAGCATCAGAAGCAACTGGTCGCCCAGGCTCTGGCGCAGCTTGAGGCCCAGGTCGAGGGTGATGAAGTTGTCGCTGACCAGCGACTCCTGGGTCTTGGCCATCTGCATCACGCTGACCAGACCGAGCATCAGGCCCAGCAAGGCGACGGTGATCAGTGCCGAAATACTCAGGAAGAGCCGGGTGCGCAGCTTCATCGTGAGCTTCATGGTGGGCTACTCACAGGTTGTACTGTTTGCGTTTGCGGTACAGCGTCGAGGCGTCGATGCCCAGTGTCTTGGCGGCCTGGTCAAGGGTATCGCTGTTGGCCAGTACCGCGCCGATATGGGCTTTCTCCAGTTCGTCCAGGCTCAGCGCGGCGCCGATGCGCGGTGCGCTGTTGGCCGGTTGCTCGGCCATGCCCAGGTGGCTGATCTCCACGCGCTCCTGGGGACAGATGATGCTGGCGCGTTCGACCACGTTGCGCAGCTCACGGATATTGCCCGGCCAGCGGTAATTGAGCAGGGCTTCGCGGGCCTCATCGCCGAAGCCGCGGGCTGGTCGCGCGTATTCCTTGACGAAGCGGGCGAGGAAACGATCGGCGAGCATCAGGATGTCTTCGCTGCGCTCGCGCAGGGGCGGCAGGTGCAGGGTGATGACGTTCAGGCGATAGAGCAGGTCCTCGCGAAAACGCCCGTCGCGGACCATGTCTTCGAGGTTGAGGTTGGTCGCGGCGAGAATCCGCACATCGGCCCGTCGTGTCACCGGATCGCCGACCCGTTCGTATTCCTTGTCCTGGATAAAGCGCAGCAGCTTGGGCTGCAGGGTCAGGGGGAAATCGCCGATCTCATCGAGAAACAGCGTCCCGCCGTCGGCCTGGTTGACCCTGCCCAGGGTGCTTTCGCTGGCGCCGGTGAAGGCCCCGCGGCTGTGGCCGAACAGCTCGCTTTCCATCAGCTCGGCGGTCAGCGACGGGCAGTTGATGGTCACGCAGGATTTCTTCGCGCGTTTGCTCCAGCCATGGATGGCCCGGGCCAGTTCGCCCTTGCCGGTCCCGGACTCGCCGAGGATCAGGATGTTCGCGTCGGTGCCGGCCACCTGCCGCGCGGTTTCCAGCACCGCCATCATCGATGGGCTGTGGGAGTCGAGGCCGTCCTTGGGCTTGCGCACTTCGCCTTCCAGGGCCTCGAGGCGCGCCGACAGTTGCCGCACTTCCAGCTGTTTGGCCGTGGCCAGGCGCAGTTGGTCCGGGCTGCACGGCTTGACCAGGTAATCGGCGGCACCGGCCTGGATGGCGTCGACCGCGGTGTCCACGGCAGAGTGGGCGGTGACGATCACCACGCGCATCCAGGGCGCCTGGATGCGCATCTGGGCCAGGACATCGAGGCCGTTGTCTTCGCCCAGGCGCAGGTCGAGGAAGCACAGGTCGAAGACCTGGCGCTGCAGCAAGGCCTCGGCCTGGGCCGCGCTGTTCGCCGTGGCGACGCTGTAGCCCTCGTCTTCCAGGCAATAGCGAAAGGTGCGAAGGATGGCGGACTCGTCATCCACCAGCAGAATACGGCCTTGATGTTCCGTGGCGGACTCCATCTCCCATGCTCCTTTAATAAAAGTTTTCAGTCTCTACCGGAAATATCCGGCACGTTAGAGAGCTGTTTCTGATTGACCTTATGACAAGCAGGGTAACGGTCTGCGCCCCTGATTGCTAACCCGCTGATTTGGGGAATTTTTTAGGCTCTTTGCTTCCGACAGTTGGGCTCTCAGCTAATTCCTACTGATTTTCTTACTATTTATTCTTTTGGTAGGGCTATTTCCTACGGATTCATCGTGCAATACGCACGACCGTATGGCGGGCATCGTGCAGGATGCTGGTCGATCAATCTTGTGTATTTTATAACTTATTGATTTTATTGATGTTTTTCCAATAAAAAAGCTGGCATGCAGACTGCAATGTTCCTCTCAAGAACATTCGCGGTGGTCGGTCTGGTTCATCTCTCCCGACCCCGCCACACCCATCATTGAGTCGGAGGAGTTTCAGGATGAATCGCCCACGTGCCGCCCATCTCCATCTCTCGCCACTGCACCTGCAGCAAGGATTGTTTGCCGTGTTGGCGTTGCTGGTCACGCTGATTGCCGGCCAGCAGTTCCAACGCTGGAACCAGGCCAGTGTCCAGGTCCAGCGCCTGCCCGGGCATGCCCTGCAACAAACCCATTTCAGCGCGGCCGCTACCAGTATCAGCGACCCCGCCGCCTACCGCCTGACGTCGGTCGATCAAGCCCAGGTGCCTGACGAGCCGTTGCAGCAGCGCTGGGTGTTCTAGGCAAGAACCGGGCTGTCGGATGATAGCCCGGGGCAGTACCCGGGGCAGTAAAGGCTGCATCCAAACACTTGTAAGTCGAGGAGAATCACCATGTTGAGCTGGGCAGTCACATTCCTGATCATTGCCATTGTCGCCGCGGTATTGGGCTTTGGTGGCATCGCCGGTACAGCCACGGGTATCGCCAAGATCCTCTTTGTCGTATTCCTGGTGATGTTCGTGGTTTCCTTCCTGTTCGGACGCCGTGGTCGAGGCTGACCATGAGCTACAGCCGCCCTGCTGACGGGCGGCCGCTCCTGTCGTTGCATGACCGCGTTTGCCGCTTTAACCCTATGTCTTTCTGACATTAAGTGGCCTTTTCAGCGGGTGCATTTTTCCGATGTGACCGTACGTCTAGAAACACCCCTCTGATTACCCCTCGTTTACGATTGAATTTGTAGGAGTTTTCTACTTATTTGGCCTCGCTTCATTCCCGTGCCGTGGAGGAAAAAATGCTTTGAAATGGCCGGTCTACGGCACTTTTTTCGGCTGAAATGTCCTGTTGATGGGGGACAAAACGGTCGTATTGTTGAATAAAGGTCATGCCGATTCGGCATGGGGTAGGCGTTTACGGCATTAGACGTCCCCCCCTTGCATGGGAATAGTTGCGCCTTTTTTCGCCTGCCAAAAAGCCATCAGGCCGGTGGGCGATGACCTTCCATGGGGGACGGTTGCCATCACCTGACCTGCATCAGTGCAACGGTGAGGGGCTTCTGTCCGACTCCACTTGAAGCAAGGGTAACGACATGAAGAAGGCAAAGCTCAGCCTCGCCTGGCAGATCCTTATCGGTCTGGTACTGGGGATTGCAGTTGGTGCGCTGCTCAACCATTTCAGCGCCGAGAAGGCCTGGTGGATCGGCAACGTCCTGCAACCGGCAGGCGATATCTTTATCCGCCTGATCAAGATGATCGTTATCCCGATTGTCATTTCCTCGCTGGTGGTCGGCATTGCCGGTGTCGGCGACGCCAAGAAGCTGGGGCGCATCGGCCTCAAGACCATCGTCTACTTCGAGATCGTCACCACCATCGCCATTGTGGTCGGCCTGCTGCTGGCCAACGTGTTCCACCCGGGCTCGGGCATCGACATGAGCACCCTGGGCACCGTGGACATCTCCAAGTACAAGGCCACTGCCGCCGAAGTGCAGCATGAGCATGCGTTTATCGAAACCATCCTCAACCTGATTCCTTCGAACATCTTTGCCGCCATGGCCCGCGGCGAAATGCTGCCGATCATCTTCTTCTCGGTGCTCTTCGGCCTCGGCCTGTCGAGCCTGCAGGCGGAGTTGCGCGACCCGCTGGTGAAGATGTTCCAGGGCGTCTCGGAAAGCATGTTCAAGGTCACCCACATGATCATGAACTACGCGCCGATCGGTGTGTTCGCCCTGATCGCGGTGACCGTCGCCAGCTTCGGCTTCGCGTCCCTGCTGCCGCTGGCCAAGCTGGTACTGCTGGTCTACGCCGCCATCCTGTTCTTCGCCTTTGCCGTGCTCGGCCTGGTGGCCCGTTTGTTCGGCTTCTCGGTGATCAAGCTGATGCGCATCTTCAAGGACGAACTGGTACTGGCCTACTCCACCGCCAGTTCCGAAACCGTGTTGCCACGGGTGATTCAGAAGATGGAAGCCTACGGCGCGCCGAAAGCCATTTGCAGTTTTGTGGTGCCGACCGGTTACTCCTTCAACCTCGACGGCTCGACCCTGTACCAGAGCATCGCGGCGATCTTCATTGCCCAGCTTTATGGCATCGACCTGTCCATCAGCCAGCAATTGCTGCTGGTGCTGACCCTGATGGTCACCTCCAAGGGCATTGCCGGGGTACCGGGCGTGTCCTTCGTGGTGTTGCTGGCGACCCTGGGCAGCGTCGGTATTCCGCTGGAAGGCCTGGCCTTTATCGCCGGTGTCGACCGAGTCATGGACATGGCGCGGACCGCGCTGAACGTGATCGGCAATGCCCTGGCGGTGCTGGTGATTTCCCGTTGGGAAGGCATGTACGACGATGCCAAGGGCGAGCGCTACTGGAACTCCCTGCCGCACTGGCGCAGCAAGGCGCCGCTGCCGGCGGGCGAGGCTTCCAAGGGCTGATCGAATGGCGCTTGCCGGCGAAGCGTCTAGTGCTCTCGCTGGCCCCTTCGCGAGCAAGCTCTGCTCCTACAGGTCCGCGTACTGCCAAAGCTGATCGATAGACCCCGGACTTTCCGGGGTTTGTTGTTTCTGGCCCGACCGCTATCATTCGCCGCATCTTCAAGGAGTTTTCCCGATGCTCAATGGCCTGTGGCTTGGCTTTTTCGTAGTGGCGACCGTCTCGGCGCTGGCGCAATGGCTGGTGGGTGGCAACCCCGCGATCTTCGCCGCGATGGTGGAAAGCATCTTCGCCATGGCCAAGCTCTCGGTGGATGTCATGGTCCTGCTGTTCGGCACCCTGACCCTCTGGCTCGGCTTTCTGCGCATCGCCGAAAAGGCCGGGATCGTCGACTGGCTGGCCAAGGCCCTGGGGCCGCTGTTCAGCCGCCTGATGCCGGACGTACCGCGCGGCCATCCAGCCATCGGCCTGATCACCCTCAACTTTGCGGCCAACGCCCTGGGCCTGGACAACGCCGCCACGCCCATCGGCCTCAAGGCCATGCGTTCCCTGCAGGAGCTCAACCCGAGCCAGACCGTGGCGAGCAACGCGCAGATCCTGTTCCTGGTGCTCAATGCCTCGTCCCTGACCCTGCTGCCGGTGACCATCTTCATGTACCGCGCCCAGCAAGGCGCGGCGGACCCGACCCTGGTGTTCCTGCCGATCCTGCTGGCCACCTGCGCCTCAAGCCTGGTCGGCCTGCTCTCGGTGGCGGTGATGCAGCGCCTGCGGTTGTGGGACCCGGTGGTGCTGGCCTACCTGATTCCCGGCGCTTTACTGCTCGGCGGCTTCATGGCAGTGCTGGCCGGGCTGTCGGCCACGGCGTTGGCCGGCCTGTCGTCGATCCTCGGCAACCTGACGCTGTTCGGCCTGATCATGCTGTTCCTGGTCATTGGCGCGTTACGCAAGGTGAAGGTCTACGAGGCTTTTGTCGAAGGGGCAAAAGAGGGCTTTGATGTCGCCAGGAATCTGTTGCCGTACCTGGTGGCGATGCTCTGCGCGATTGGCGTGCTGCGGGCTTCCGGGGCGTTGGACTTCGGCCTCGACGGCATTCGTCACCTGGTGCAGTGGGCCGGTTGGGATACGCGTTTTGTCGATGCGTTGCCGACAGCGATGGTCAAGCCGTTCTCCGGCAGTGCGGCGCGGGCGATGTTGATCGAGACCATGAAGACCCAGGGCGTGGACAGCTTCCCGGCGCTGGTGGCGGCGACGATCCAGGGCAGCACCGAAACCACCTTCTATGTGCTGGCGGTGTATTTCGGCGCGGTGAATATCCAGCGGGCGCGACACGCGGTGGGCTGCGCCTTGCTGGCGGAACTGGCCGGGGTGCTGGCGGCGATCGGGGTGTGCTATTGGTTCTTCGGCTGATCAGCGTTTGGCTGAATCCTCGCCTTGCTGCACCGCCCAACCGATCAGCTGCGCCATCAGCTTGTCACCGGCCTGGCCGAAGCCGGCCACCACACCGGGCACCTGCTTGTCATTGATCGGCTGGCGCACTTCAAAGCGCCGGCTGGCGAGGATCCGCTGGTCAATCCCACGGACCAGCCGCGCATCGAAGCGGATCAGCACCTCGGCTCCCTGACCCCGATACTCGGTCTGGAAGGCCTGCAACTCGCCGCCCAGCTCGAAATCCGCCTGCAGGTTGCTGTCGTCGGTGCTCAGCAGACGCACCCGGCCGTCGCGCTGGAAGGCGTCGAGAATCCGGTTGCGCAGCAGCACCGGTGCCGGATCGCTCCAACGTGAGGCCTTGTAGTGGCTGATCAGGTCACCCTGGGGCACCACGGCGATATTCGGGCTGTTCAAGGCGTCACTGGCAATCGGCTTGGCAATGCGCAACGACCAGTTGACCGGCTGACTGTTGGGCGCCGGAACACTGTTCTGTGCCGTCGGCAGGCGATAGACATCCGCCGGGTCCGCCTGGGGCAGGATCGAACAGGCGCCGCTCAAGGCCAGGCCGACAACCAGGGTAAGCTGGCTCAATACACGAGGGACATGCCTCATGGGGTGAATTCCTTGTTCTTGTCACGGCCCAGCAAGTAGCCGCTGGGGTTGGCATCCAGGCGCTTGGAGATCGCGCGCAGGGAACTGAGGGTGTCACGCAGTTCACGGATCGCCGGGGCCAGTTCATTCAAGCCCTGTAATCCACTGTTGACCGAGTCCTGGTTTTTGCTCAGCAGCGTGTTGATGGTCGCGGTGCTCTGCTCCAGGGATTGCATGGCCCGTTCGGCGCTGCCAAGGGCCTGCTTGCCCTGGTTGTCGAGCAGGCCGTTGGCGTTGCGCATCAGCGCGGTGGTCTGTTCCAGGGTCGCGCTGACCTGCTTGCTGACCAGGGTCATCTGTTTCAGGGTCTGGCGGATATCGTCGCGCTGGCCGGCAATCGCCCCGGTGGCTTGCTGGAGGTTGTCCAGGGTCTGGCTGACCTGGGCGACGTTTTTCTGCGAGAACATTTCGTTGGCATTGTGCAGCAGCAGGTTGATCCCGCTCATCAGGTCGTTGCTGTCGTTGAGCAGGCGTGAGATCGGCGACGGCGAGGCGATGATCTGCGGCAGGTTGCCATCCTTGCCCTTGAGCTCGGGACTCTGCGGCGTGCCGTCGCTGAGCTGGATCAGCGAGGTGCCGGTGATGCCGGTCAGGGCCAGCTTGGCGCGGGTATCCTCCTTGATCGGCGTGTCGCCGGCCAGGCGGATGCGTGCCAGCACCCGGCGCGGGTCTTTCGGGTCGAGGCTCAGTTGCAGCACGTCGCCGACCTTGATCCCGCTGTATTGCACCGGGCTGCCCTTGGACAGGCCGCTGACCGCCTCGTTGAACACCACTTCATAGTCCTTGAACGCAGTGTCGACACTGGACTTGGCCAGCCACAGGCCGAACAGCAACGCGGCCACGACCACCAGCACACTGAACAGGCCGATCATCACATGATGGGCACGGGTTTCCATCTCATCCCTCCTTGTGCGGGGTTACCGCGTCAAATGCGGCGCGGCCACGCGGGCCATGGAAGTATTCGTGAATCCACGGGTCGTCGGTTTCGGCGACCCGGTCGATGGCATCGGCCACCAGTACGTGTTTCTGCGCCAGCACCGCGACCCGGTCGGTGATGGTGTAGAGCGTGTCGAGGTCGTGGGTGACCAGGAACACACTCAGGCCCAGGGCATCGCGCAGGGTCAGGATCAGTTGGTCGAAGGCCGCCGCGCCGATGGGGTCGAGGCCGGCGGTGGGTTCGTCGAGAAACAGGATGTCCGGGTCCAGCGCCAGGGCGCGGGCCAAGGCGGCGCGCTTGATCATGCCGCCGGACAGCGAGGCCGGGTATTTGTTGGCGGCCGACAGCGGCAGGCCGGCCAAGGCCAGCTTGACCGCCGCCAGGTGTTCGGCATCGCGCCGACTGAGGCCGGCGTGTTCGATCAGCGGCAGGGCGACGTTCTCGGTGACCGTCAGCGAGGAAAACAACGCACCTTTCTGGAACAGCACACCGAAGCGCCGTTCGACCTGGGAACGCGCCTGTTCCGAGAGGCTGCGCAGGTCCTGGCCGAACACCCGTACGCTGCCCTCGCTGGGTTTGCGCAGGCCGACGATACTGCGCAGCAGCACCGACTTGCCACTGCCGGAGCCGCCGACCACGGCGAGGATTTCGCCGCGGTAGAGGTCCAGGTCAAGGTTTTCGTGGACGCTCTGGCTGCCGAAGCGATTGCACAGCCCGCGCACTTCGATCACCGCCTCGCTCGGCGCCCGTGGCGGTCGACTCACCAGCCCATCTCCATGAAGAACAACGCGGCAACGGCATCCAGCACGATCACAATAAAGATCGACTGGACCACGCTGGAGGTGGTGTGGGCGCCGACCGACTCGGCACTGCCGCTGACCTTGAAACCTTCCAGGCAACCGACGGCGGCGATCAGGAAGGCGAAGATCGGCGCCTTGACCATGCCGACGAGGAAATGCTGGACGCCGATATCGGCCTGCAACAGGGACAGGAACATCGCCGGCGAGATCCCCAGGGACAAGGCGCAGACCACGCCGCCGCCGACAATCCCGCAGAGCATCGCCAGGAAGGTCAGCATCGGCAGGGCGATCAGCAGGGCCAGGACCCGGGGCAGCACCAGCAATTCCATGGGATCGAGGCCGAGGGTGCGAATGGCGTCGATCTCCTCGTTGGCCTTCATCGAGCCGATCTGCGCGGTAAAGGCGCTGGCGGTACGCCCGGCCATCAGGATGGCGGTGAGCAGTACGCCGAACTCACGGAGGAAGGAGAAGGCCACCAGGTCGACGGTGAAGATACTGGCGCCGAAGCTTTTCAACACCGTGGCGCCGAGAAAGGCCACCACGGCGCCCACCAGGAAGGTCAGCAGGGCGACGATCGGGGCGGCGTCTAGGCCGGTCTGTTCGATATGGGCGACGGTCGCGGTCATGCGCCAGCGCCGCGGGTTGAAAATCCCCCGTGCCAGGGTCTCCAGGATCAGGCCGACAAACCCGAGCAGTTGCAGGGTGTCTTGCCAGACGGTATCGACGGCTCTGCCAATGCGTTCGAGCAACTGGATGCCGGCCGCTTCTTCCGGTTCGCGCACCGGTTCGCAGAAATCCGCCAGGGAGCAATACACGGTGTGCAGCAGGGCCCGGTCGGCGGCACTGATGCGGCAGTCCGGGTGTTCGGCCGAACGTCCGAGGCGATCGGCCCCCAGCAGCTCCACCAGCAAGGACGCGCCGGCGGTGTCGAGGGCGCCGAGGTCATTGAGGTCGATATCGGTGCTGGCGTCGTATTGGCCAACCAATTGGGCGGCCCGCTGCTTCAGGTTGGCGTAATGGGCCAGCGTCCAGTCACCACTGATCCTCAGGCGCGCGGGACTGCTCGAGGTATCCAGGTGGGCGGTGCCGGCCGTTGCGCTAATGATTGAAAGCTCCGTGCTTAACAGACATTGATACTGGCCTCTGTAATAGCACGATCTTGCCCCTGATCTCTAGTCGCTCACCTTGAAGCGCAGCACGCCGAGCATCTGGCCGCCCTCGGTCAGTACCCGCACCTGCCAGTCGCCGGTGGGGTCGGCCGGGAAGTTCTGCTTGTGCGACCAGGCGCGATAACCTTCCTTGCGCCCGCCATGGATATCCAGGGCGATGCGGTCGACCTCGCGGCCGTTGAACTGCCAGACGTGGTAGATCCGCTCGTCCAGCCCGCGCGGCGCACTGATCGAGGTGTAGGCATACAGCCCGTCCTTGCGCACCTGCTGGGTGCTGACTTGCTCCAGGCCCTCGCCCGGGGTGCGGTCCTGCAGCTCGGTGGTCACCGCGACTTCGGTCATCCACAAGGTCGCCGGCGGCACCCACGAGCGCAGGAACCAGCCCGCGCCGCCAATCGCCAGGGTCACGCCGATCAGCATCAACCAGCCGCGCAAGCTGCGCAGCGGCAGGCTCACCGCCAGGCTCGGGATCGACAACAGCATGGCGATGCCCAGGGCCAGCTGGTAGCTCTGGGGCGTGGTCAGGTGCAGGATGATCGGCAGCGCGGTGAGCAGCGCGGCGAACAGCGTCAGGGTATGCAATCCCAGCAGCAGCCAGCGTTTCGGCGAGAGCCAGTTGTAGTACAGCGGATCGATGATCGAGACCAGCGCCGCCGCGCCGAGCAGCCCGGTGAACAGCAACTGGCTGCTGTTCCAGGTGGTGGTAATGAAAAAGAACGGCAGGACAAAGGACAGGCTTTGCTGGTGGATCATCTGCGTGGCATAGCGCAGCAGCGGCTCGGGGATATCGTGTTTGAACAGGCGACTGAAGAACTGCGTCAGGACGTTCTCCAGCATCAACCAGAGCCAGCTCACCAGCAGAATGACCGCAATCCAGCTGGCGGAGTTCTGCTGGCGATCAACCAGGATGAAACTGGCGATACCGGAGCAGAAACCGAAAGCCGCAATCACCCCTGGATAACGCTTCATCAGTGCGAGGAGGCGTTGGATATGCAGGGTCCAGTTCGGCATTCGGCAGTTCACAGTCAGGCAGTTGAAAGATCGCGACACAATACCGTTTCAGGCGCGATTAGTCGTGTTTGTGCTGGCCCCATCGCGAGCAAGCTTGCCCCTACAGGACTCGCGTCGTACGCAAAGCCCGGGCACGACACAAATCCTGTAGGAGCAAGCTTGCTCGCGATGAACGATAACGCGGTCTAGCGTCGATAAGCCCGCCAACCCAGCAGCCCGATCAGCAGCAAGCCCGCGAGGGCGGCGCCCAGGCCGATCAGCTGTTCATCGCTGAGCAGCGGTTTTTCGATCCGCAGGTAGCCCGGCTGCTTGAACAACTGGCGCAGCGCCTGGTTGGCATCCGCCAGCGTCACCGCCCGCAGGGCCTGGGCCGGGTCGGCAAAATGGCCGTCCT
Organism: Pseudomonas sp. MWU12-2037; assembly: GCF_023242345.1. Classification (NCBI taxonomy): domain Bacteria; kingdom Pseudomonadati; phylum Pseudomonadota; class Gammaproteobacteria; order Pseudomonadales; family Pseudomonadaceae; genus Pseudomonas; species Pseudomonas sp. MWU12-2037. Next base: position 15,034 of record NZ_JALLIZ010000033.1, read on the forward strand.
CGTAGTCGCCCAGCGCCCCCCAGTAATAGTCGGCCAGGGCACTGTTGCCCTGCACCGCCCAGGCCTGGCGGGCAATGGCGGCTTGTTGCAGGCGGGCGAAGGTGTCCGGGTCGAGGCCGTCCTTGAGCAGACGGGCCCTGAGCGCTTCGAGCACCTGTCGGGCGTCGTCCAGATTATCGCGTTCGACATCGGCGTTGACGCTGAAGAAGCCGACGCCGCCCAGCACTTCGCGTTCGCTCCACGGCCCATAGGACAGGCCGTGGTCCAGGCGCAAATGCCGATACAGCGCCCAGTCCAGATAGTCCTTGAGCAGATCGAAGGTTTCGTCGGGCAGCCCTTCCAGCGCCGGCTCCGGAAACAGCCAGTGGATTTTCGCCCCGTTGCCGACCCAGCCGCGTGGCAGGTCGCGTTGCGCGGCGGCGGCCTGGTCATGGATTTCCGGCAGCGGCTGGTGGTCATTGGGCTCGATCGGCGCCAGGGCGCCGAAGGCCCGGTCCAGGTAGGCCGGGAGCAGGCGATCAAGCTCGCCGACCATGATCAAGGTCATATTGTTCGGCGCGTACCAGTTCTTGCGCACGGCCTCCAACTGCTCCCGGGTCAGGTGCTGGACATCGGCGCGCTCGGCGCATTTGAGTCCCAGCTCCACCGCCAGCTGGTTGCTGGCGTTGTGACCGAAGTCCTGGCGGTCCAGCCAGCGCTGCAAGTGCGAGTAATGGCCGCCCTCCTCGCGCTCCACCACCTGTTTGGCGGCGGCAATGGCGTTGTCGCTGAGCTCGGTACGGGTGAGGATCTCCAGCAGCAGGTCGAGAATCTTGCGCTGGTTGGCGGCCGGGGCCTCGATCACGAAGGTGGTGTCGGCGTTGCTGGTGTAGGCGTTCCATTCGCCACCCAGGGCCTGCATGCGTTCTTCCAGGCCGCCTTCACCGCTGGCGTCGACGCCACTGAACAACAGGTGTTCGAGCAGGTGTGGCAGTTCCTTGTCGGCACAGGAGAAATCGTCGAACCCGACCCCCACCACCAGGCGGATCGCCACGTGGCCGCGTTCGTTGCCGGGTTTGAGCAGCAGTTGCAGGCCGTTGGGCAATTGATAACCCTCGACCTGGAAGCGATCGAGGGCGGCGGCGTGCAGGGTATTGAGCAGCAGGCAGGCGAACAGCAGGCAACGCATAACCATTTTCCGAAGGCGGGGTCCTACGCAAAGACAACGGTGCAACCATGGACGTTCAAGACGATTGGCTGATGTCGTCGAGTTCTTCCGAGGCCAGGGCGCCGGTCTCGGCGGTTTCCAGCACCGCATAGGCGCTGCCGCAGAATAACGAATTCAGGCGTTTCATGTCGGCAATCAGCTCCAGATGCAGCGAACTGGTTTCCAGGCTCTGCACCACGCCGCGCTGCAGGCGACTGACGTGGGCGTGGGCCAGGCGCCGTTCCTGGGCGCGGAAACGACGCTTTTCCCGCAGCAGTTGCCGGGCGGTCTGGGGATCGGCCCCGAGGAACACCGTGAGGCCCAGGCGCAGGTTGTCGATCAATTGCCGGTGCAGCCCGGCGAGCTCCTCCAGGCCGTCCTCGGAAAACGAGCGGCGCTGCGAGGTCTTCTGCCGCTGCACCTTGCGCAGCATCTGCTCGATCAGGTCGGCGGCCAGCTTCAGGTTGACCGCCAGTTCAATGATTTCCGCCCAGCGCCGGCTGTCCTGTTCGCCGAGGTCTTCCCGGGGCATCTGCGCCAGGTAGAGTTTGACCGCGCTGCAAAGCACCTCGACATCGTCGCACAGGCGACGTATCTCGATGGCCACGGCGGTCTGCTTGCCGTTGAGCACATTGAGCATGGCGTCGAGCATGCTGTCGATCAGGTCGCCGATGCGCAGGGTTTCCCGTACGGCGTTGGACAGCGCCAGGCTCGGTGTGTCGAGGGCGGCGGGGTCGAGATGGCGGGGCTTGGCCTTGCCGTTGACCTCGGGCCGTTCCGGCAGCAGCCAGGCACAGACCCGGGCCATCGGGCCGACACTGGGCAGCAGCAAGACGCAGCGCGCGGTGTTGTAGAGCAGGTGGAAGCCGATCACGATTTCCTGGGGGCTGTACTCGAGGCCGTCGAGCCAGTGTGCCAGCGGGGTCAGCGCCGGGATGATCAGCAGCAGGCCGATCAGCTTGTACAGCAGGCTGCCGAGGGCCACCTGGCGGCCGGCGGCGTTCTGCATGCTGGTGCCGAGGAAGGCCAGCACGCCGCTGCCGATGTTCGCGCCGATCACCAGGCCGATGGCCACCGGCAGGCTGATCACGTCGGCGCCGGCCAGGGTCGCGGTCAGCAGCACGGCGGCGAGACTGGAATAAGAGACCATGGCAAACAGCGCGCCGACCAGGGCATCGAGAAGGATATCGCCGGTCAGGGAGGCGAACATCACCTTCACCCCCTGGGCGTGGGTGATGGGCGCGGCGGCTTCGACGATCAGTTGCAGGGCGAGGATGATCAGTCCCAGGCCGATGCCCACGCGGCCGAGCTGGCCGGCGCGGGTCTGCTTGCGCGAGAGGAAAAAGATCACCCCGATGAAGATCAATAGCGGCGACAGCCAGGACAGGTCGAAGGTCAGCACCCGGGCCATCAGCGCGGTACCGACGTCGGCGCCGAGCATCACCGCCAGGGCCGGGGTCAGGGTCATCAGGCCCTGGCCGACGAAGGAGGTGACCAGCATGGCGGTGGCATTGCTGCTCTGGACCATGGCGGTGACCAGGATCCCGGCGACAAAGGCCAGGGGGCGCCTGGACATGTTGCGGCCGATGACATGGCGCAGGTGTGAACCGTAGACCCGCAGGATGCCGGTACGGACGATGTGCGTGCCCCAGATCAGCAGGGTCACGGCGGAAAGCAGATTGAGCAGGGTCAGCATGGACGGCCCCCTGGCATGACGGGTGCCCCATGGGGGCAAGTTCGGATTGTGACGGTTCGCCTTTTTTCTACGACTTGTCCTTAAGCTGTAGTTGGCTATTTGGCCGAGCGCCAGCATCGCATGACCGGCGCCGGGCTTGAAACAAAAATGTCATATTTTCATAAGGCGTCGTGGGAACCGGTTTGCCGGCCCCCACCGTTCAGGGTTATTGACCCGCCACATCCTTGTGTCGTTCCCCGGCTTCGTGTTCCTGCTTCTTTTTCTGCATAGCGGTACGCATCTTGATGTTGATCGCTTCCACCGCCAGGGAGAAGGCCATGGCGAAGTAGACATAGCCCTTGGGCACATGCACATCGAAGGCTTCGGCGATCAGCACGGTGCCGACCACGATCAGGAACGACAGCGCGAGCATCTTCAGCGACGGGTGCTTGTCGATAAAGTCGCCGATGGTCTTCGAGGCCAGCATCATCACCAGTACCGCCACCACGATCGCCGCGATCATCACCGGCACATGGGAGACCATGCCCACGGCGGTAATCACCGAGTCGAGGGAGAACACGATATCGATAATGGCGATCTGGATGATGGTGTAGAGGAAGTTGCCGCCCTTGCCTTTCGGCCCTTCGCCGACTTCTTCCTCGCCTTCCATGCCGTGGTAGATCTCCTGGGAGCTTTTCCACAGCAGGAACAGGCCGCCGAAGAACAGGATCAGATCACGTCCGGAAATGCCCTGGCCGAAGACCACGAACAGGTCGTCGGTCAGGCGCATGACCCAGGTGATCGACAGCAACAGCAGGATCCGCGTGACCATCGCCAGGGCCAGGCCGAAGATCCGCGTGCGCTGCTGCATGTGCCGGGGCATGCGGCTGACCAGGATCGAGATCATGATGATGTTGTCGATGCCCAGGACAATTTCCAGGGCGGTCAGGGTGAAAAAGGCCACCCAGATTTCCGGGTTGGTCAGCCAATCCATATCTATTCCTTTGAACTTGTGTGTGAGCCGTATCGGCGCCAGGCTTCAGGTTCTGAAGTCCGTGCGCCGACACGACAGTGAATCATTGCCTTATAGACTGCCGTACAGAGGAAAGGTCCCCAGCAACAAGGCGGCCAGCAGGATGCACAGGCACACCAGCACCGCCCACTTGAGGGTGAAGCGCTGGTGATCGCCGAACTCGATACCGGCCAGGGCCACCAGCAGGTAGGTCGAGGGCACCAGCGGGCTCAACAGGTGGACGGGCTGGCCGACGATCGAGGCACGGGCCATTTCCACCGCGCTGATGCCGTAGTGGCTGGCGGCTTCGGCCAGTACCGGCAGCACGCCATAGTAGAAGGCGTCATTGGACATGAAAAAGGTGAACGGCATGCTCACCAGCGCGGTAATCGGCGCCAGGTAAGGGCCGAGCGCCGGCGGGATCACCGCCAGCAGGCTCTTGGACATGGCGTCGACCATGCCGGTGCCGGACAGGATACCGGTGAAGATCCCGGCGGCGAAGATCAGCCCGACCACTGCCAGCACACTGCCGGCGTGGGCGGCGATGCGCTCCTTCTGCTGTTGCAGGCACGGGTAGTTGACGATCATGGCAATACTGAACGCCACCATGAACAGCACCGGCAACGGCAGGAGGCCGGCGATCAGCGCGCCCATCAGGGCGATGGTCAGGGCACCGTTGAACAGGATCAGTTTCGGCCGGCGGGCGTCGGGGTATTGCGAGACGCTGATTTCGCTGTGGTCGACCTCATCGCCGATAACATGCAGCTCGCCCAGGCGTGCCCGTTCGCGCAGGCCATAAAAATAGGCGATGACCAGGATCGCCAGGACCCCGGCGAGCATGGCCGGGATCATCGGCACGAAGATATCCGAGGGGTCGACGTGCAGCGCGCTGGCGGCACGGGCGGTCGGGCCGCCCCAGGGGGTCATGTTCATCACGCCGCCGGCGAGGATGATCAGCCCGGCCATGATCCGCGGGCTCATGCCGATGCGGCTGTACAGCGGCAGCATGGCGGCGACGCAGATCATGTAGGTGGTGGCGCCGTCACCGTCCAGGGACACCACCAGGGCCAGCACGGCGGTGCCCACCGAGACTTTCAGCGGGTCGCCCTTGACCAGCTTGAGGATCTTGCGCACGGCCGGGTCGAACAGACCGGAGTCGATCATCAGGGCGAAATACAGGATGGCGAACATCAGCATCACGCCGGTGGGCGCGAGCTTGGTGATGCCGTCGATCATCATCTTGCCGATGCCTGCGGCAAAATCGCCGAACAGGGCGAAGACGATGGGGACGATGATCAGGGCGATCAGCGCGGACAGGCGCTTGGTCATGATCAGGTACATGAAGGTAATGACCATGGCAAAGCCAAGGAAAGTCAGCATGGGGAGACTCCGGGCGTAACGCGGCTGGGGAAGGGCGAAGCGACTGGGGTCAGTGCTGGGCGGGCGGCGCGAAAGGCACGAACGGAGTTACAGCGAACAGGCGGGTCGTAGCGGACATCGGTATCACCATCTTATTGTTGTGAAGGGGCCGTCGAGCGTCTTCAGGACGCGCCACGGCCGACCGGTTTGGTGCCGGCGGTGAGGTGATGCTAAAGGGGCAAGCTTTCAGCCAGCTTTCGCTGGCGGCTTGGGGGAGAAAAAACTGTGGAGGCGTCGTCGAGCTGCGCGGTCAGGGCAGCTCCAACCCGCCCGCCGCCTTGTGCAGCGCCCGCAGGTGTTCGCCGACCATCTTCAGGTTGGTTTCGCTGGCCTCGATCTGCGCTTCCCGGGCCGGGTCCAGCAACTTGCGGATCTCCTTGTCGAGGTCGCCGGTCAGCCGTTGCAATTGCTGCTGGCGCTGGCTGCTCTCGGCTTCCAGGCGCTTCCACTCGGACGGTTGTGGCAAGCCGTAGCCGCTGCTGCCGAGCAATTCCGCCGGACGACTGAGGTAGCCACTGTTGGCAAGGATCTCCTGCAAGGTGCGGTTGGCCTTGTCCATGTCGTTGTCCTTGAGCTTGATGTCGCGGGCACCGAGGTACTTCTGTTTCACCTCGTCCTGGGCCAGCAGCAACTGTCGGCGAAAGCTCGCCTGCTCCAACAACAGCATGGCCGCGCTGGCCCGCAGGTTGGCCTGGGCAAACCATGGGCGCCGGGCTTCGGCGGGCTGCGACAACCAGTCCTCGACGGTTTCCTGCTTGATCGGCAACTGTTTTCTCAAGACATCGAACATGGCCTGGTAGCGATCCCGGTAGGAGTCGAAGCGGTAACCCAGGCGCAAGGCCTCACGGGGATCGTCGAGCACGCTGGTGTCGGCCAGGCCACGGCCCTTGAGTACCTCCAGCAAACCATTGGGGACAATGCTGTCCAGGCCCTTGAGCTGGGCGTTGTCGCTGCCGCTGCGCAACAGCTTCAAGGTCTCCACCGCGCAGTTGTTGCTGATGAAGTAGTAGTTGCCGTCGTAGCTCCAGTGCATTTCGGCGGCATGCTCGACCACTTCCTCGATTTCCTTGCGCGACAGCTTCAGCGGCACCGAGGCCAGGCTGCGCAGTTCGGTCTTGGTGTATTCGTCGATCACCTGGGACAGCGGCAAGACGAACAGCCGCGACGGATAGGCCCCGTTCAGCCCACCCCAGGTCGAAAGCTGGACGTCGTTGACGAAAGCGCGATAGGACAGCACCAGGTGCTGGTCCAGATCCAGCCGGCAATCCGGCCCCCGTGGCCGGCCCGGGGCACAGATCACCAGGCGCAGCATGCTGTGGCCCCAGCGGCTGACCCAGTTCTGGTTGGCTTCGGCCAGCAGGTAGTCGACTTCGTAGACCCGCTCGGGGTCGATCTTGCCCAGGGGCGTCTTGCCGAAGTCATTGCCGGCGTTGAGGAACGGGAACGCCCGGTCGCAGCTGTCCTTGGCCGGTGGCGCCCAACCGAAGCGTTCCTGGTAGTAGCGATACAGTGCCGGACGGCGACAGGCGTAGGCCGGGTCGAGGAGGAAGTACTCCATATTGACCGCGACGAACTCCTTGGGATTGGTGGTCTCGTAGATATCCGGGCTGCGCACGACCTGGCTGTTGCGCTGTTCCCGCTGGCCACGGGTGCCGACCACTTGTGGCCAGCCGGCGAGGTCGAGCAGGCGCGGGTCATCGCTGAGGGTAAAGCGTCGGCCGGTCTGGCCCCGGCATTGATCGGGCAGGCCGACCAGGCCGGTATTGCTGTCACGCTGGGTGCAGCGCTGGATCAGCGTCCGTTCGGCGTCGGGCCACAAGCGGGCGCGGTCATAAATATGGGTCAGTTCGTGAAGAACGGTGGCGAGCATTTCCTCGCGCACGGTGCCGTGGGACCGATTGGTTTTTTTCGTCGCGGCCGAACCGTCCACCAGGCCGGGCAACAGCCTGCGATTGAGGTCCACTTCGGAGACCAATGAGGCCTCGCCGTAGGCGTTGTCCGGCATCTGGGTCGACCAGACAAAATCAATGCTGCGGTCCAGCTGTTCGATAAAACGCGGCGGCAGATGGGCCATGGCCTCATCGATCAACACTTGGCTGGCCTGTTGCTCGGCCGGGCTCAGACCTTCGGTCTTGAGGTGCAATTGCAGGCTGGCCTGGGCCGCGTTGCCGAACAGCAACAGGGCGCAGGCCAGCAGCCCGCCGGTGAGTAATCTCACAGGGCGAGAATGGCTTCGGCGAGGTCTTGATCGCTGGCGTCACGGGCGCCTGGCACTTCAGTACGCAAGGCGGCAAAGGCGGCTTCCAGGTGGGCCCCACGGATATCGCCCTGGCTGGCGACGAAACTGGCGGCGTCGTCGTGGGCTTCCCGGACCACTTTCGAGTCGCGGATCGAGGTGGTGGTGTCCGAGGTGAAGTCGAGGGTACGGCCCGTGGCCCGTACAAGCATATTGCTGGTAGCCACCAGGGTGTGCGCCGAAGCCACGTCGGTCAGCAACAGCAGGCCGAGGGCGGCGGCGATCAGGGGGGTACGCATGTAAAGGTCTCCGGGAATGCAAAGTGACTATTGGACGAGAATTGCCTGGGCCAGTTCAAGGTCGCTGGCATGAAGTTTTGGCTGGGTTCGGCGCAGGTACGCCAGGGCCGACTCCAGTTGCGCGCCGCGCAGTTGGCCATCGCTGGCTACAAAAGCGGCTGCGTCATCCTGGGCGGCCAGTATCAGTTTACGGTCGAAGGGCGCGGTGGTCACTTGGCTGGTGACATAACCGCTGCCGACCAGGGTCTGGGTGGTCAGGTCGAAGGCCTGGGCCTGGCTGATCCAGGCGAGCGCTATGAGCAATAAGGTGAGTGAGCGCATGGGTCTCTATGTCTTATTGAGCGAGCGCCCAGGCTAGCGGAATCCACGGCCCATGCGCCAGGGTTTCAGATGGCCAGGATCGCCTGGGCCAACTGTGCATCGCTGGCCTGCAATTGCGGGGCCTGGCGACGGATGGTGTCGAAGGCGCTTTCCAGCTTCACGCTGCGGATCTGGCCATTGCTGGCGACGAAGCTGGCGGCGTCATCCTGGGCCGCACGCACGATCTTGTTGTCGCGCAACGACGAGGTGGCATCGGACGAGGCGTCGGAAGTGGCCTTGAGGGCGCCGACCAGCGAGTCGGTGGTGACAATAAAGCTGCTGGCATGGGCGGTGCTGGCCAGGGTCAACAGGGCGGCGGCACTCAGCAGGCGAAGGCGGGACATGGTGAATCTCCAGGGGGATGAAGAGGAACAGTGGCAGCGGATAAAGGCCGCCACTCGAACACAATGGACGATAAACCTCAGACGCACATTCCGCGCTGCTGGCTACCTAAGACCGCGATATTAGACAGAGTTCCCTGCCTGCTGAAAGCGAGTTTCGTCGGCTGATCCGCGGTTTAGAGGCGTTCGTTCAGGTTGAGCAAAAGTGTACTGGTATATTTTTATATCTATATAACTGTACCTGTCTGGCGTTTTCTCGCGCCTTTTCCTGAAATCCACTTGCCGGAAACGACAAAGCCCGTCGCGGTTTCCCGCGACGGGCTCTGTTTTTTCAATTCGGGTGCTGGCGGTGGACCCGGTGGGTCAGGGCCAGCGAGCGCTGCTTAGCGCCAGAACGGCTTGCTCAACTCTTCGTAACGCTGTGCTTCGCTGATCCCGGCATCGGCCAGCAGACGCGAATCCAGGCGAGCCAGTTGATGGCGGCTGGCAATGCGGCGCTGCCACAACATCAGGTTGGCGAGAACGCGCAGAGGCATCGAAGCTTGAGCGTCAGTAGCGGTGTTTTCGTAGAACATGTCGGAACTGAGTGTACGTTCCATGATTAGCATCCTTCCGCTTGTGGCGGGATTAGGTAGTGGTTTAACTGATGCCAATGATCCTCCTCTTTGCCTAGTCTCTGTAGATACAGTTCATCTGTATTGTGAGGGCTCAGTTAACTGTTTAAGGGTGCTGTACTGCTCGAAACTGAGGCAACTGTACCTGTCTGCCTCTAAATGGTGCATTTTCGTCTGGCCGAGGGAGATCCGAGGTGATTCAAGGTGGGAAATGACCGGTACAGCAGTACAGTTTTTCTCACATTGCCGAGAAATGCAGAGGGGCTGACGAAACTGTGTTTGCGTCAGCGCCCAACTGTATCAATCAGCTCGGCAGCATCTTCCCGGTTTCGTCCAGGTTGATGTGCCAACTCAGTGCTTCACGGAGGATGTGTGGGGTGTGACCGCCCAGGGCACAGGCACGATTGAAGTAACTGTTCAGGGCTTCGCGGTAGTCCGGATGCACACAGTTGTCGATCACCACCCTCGCCCGTTCCCGTGGCGCCAGGCCGCGCAGGTCGGCCAGGCCGATTTCGGTGACGAGGATATCCACGTCATGCTCGGTGTGGTCGACGTGGCTGACCATGGGCACCACGCTGGAAATGGCCCCGCCCTTGGCAATGGACTTGGTGACGAAGATCGCCAGGTGCGCGTTGCGGGCGAAGTCGCCGGAGCCGCCGATGCCGTTCATCATCCGCGTACCGCAGACGTGGGTGGAGTTGACGTTGCCGTACAGGTCGAACTCCAGGGCGGTGTTGATGGCGATGATGCCCAGGCGCCGCACCACTTCCGGGTGGTTGGAGATTTCCTGCGGGCGCAGTACCAGCTTGTCTTTATAGTGTTCCAGGTTGCCGAACACATCGCTGTTGCGCCGGCTCGACAAGGTGATCGAGCTGCCGGAGGCGAAGGACAGCTTGCCGGCGTCGATCAGGTCGAAGGTCGAGTCCTGCAGCACTTCGGAGTACATGGTCAGGTCTTCGAACGGCGAGTCGATCAGCCCGCACATCACCGCGTTGGCGATGTTACCGATCCCGGCCTGCAGCGGGCCGAGCTTGTTGGTCATGCGCCCGTCGGCCACTTCTTCCTTGAGGAAGGCGATCAGGTGACTGGCAATGGCCTGGGTGTCGTCGTCTGGCGGGGTGACGGTGGACGGCGAGTCGGGCTGGTTGGTGATCACGATGGCAACGATCTTGGCCGGGTCGATCGGGATCGCGGTGCTACCGATGCGGTCGTCGACCTTTACCAGCGGGATCGGCGTGCGGGTCGGTCGGTAGCTGGGGATATAGATGTCGTGCAGGCCTTCCAGGTTCGGATTGTGCGCCAGGTTGATCTCGACGATCACCTGCTTGGCAAAGATCGCGAAGCTGGCCGAGTTGCCCACCGAAGTGGTCGGCACGATATGCCCCTCTTCGGTGATGGCCACGGCTTCGATCACCGCCAGGTCCGGCAGCTTGAGCTGCTTGTTGCGCAGTTGCTCGACGGTTTCCGACAGGTGCTGGTCGATAAACATCACATCGCCGGCGTTGATCGCCTTGCGCAGGGTGCTGTCCACCTGGAATGGCATACGGCGCGACAGCACGCCGGCTTCGGTGAGCTGTTTATCGAGGTCGTTGCCCAGGCTGGCACCGGTCATCAGGGTGATTTTCAGCGGCGACGTCTTGGCGCGCTCGGCCAGTGCATGGGGCACGGCCTTGGCTTCACCGGCGCGGGTGAAGCCGCTCATGCCGACGGTCATGCCGTCCTGAATCAGGGCGGCAGCGTCGGCTGCGCCCATGACCTTGTCCAACAACGAAGGCAAGCGAATACGATCACGGTACATGGCGTGTTATCTCAGGCAACGGAAGCAAGATGCGCAGTCTAGAGGTTTCAAAAAGTTTCGCCGCGCGACCAAGGTCGAATGCCGATTGAGGATTCAGCGCCTTTGGTCGGTTTTTTGCGGGCAAAGAAAAACCCCAGCCTACGGGAGGCCGGGGTTTTTGATATTGCGTTAGCGCAAGCTTTTACTCGACAGCCTTGACCATGTCCTCGATGACCTTCTTCGCATCGCCGAAGACCATCATGGTCTTGTCGAGGTAGAACAGTTCGTTGTCCAGGCCGGCATAACCGCTGGCCATGGAGCGCTTGTTGACGATGATGGTCTTGGCCTTGAAGGCCTCGAGAATCGGCATGCCGGCAATCGGCGATTTCGGATCGTTCTTCGCCGCCGGGTTGACCACGTCGTTGGCGCCGAGCACCAGCACCACGTCGGCCTGGCCGAACTCGGAGTTGATGTCTTCCATCTCGAACACCTGGTCGTAAGGCACTTCGGCCTCGGCCAGCAGCACGTTCATATGCCCGGGCATGCGCCCGGCCACCGGGTGGATCGCGTACTTCACGGTCACGCCACGGTGGGTCAGCTTCTCGGTCAGTTCCTTGAGCGCATGCTGTGCCCGGGCCACCGCCAGGCCGTAGCCGGGCACGATGATCACGGTGTCGGCGTTGGTCAGCAGGAAGGTGGCGTCATCCGCCGAGCCGGATTTCACCGGACGGGCTTCCTTCGAACCGGCCGGGCCCGCTGCGTCGGCCGTGTTGCCGAAGCCGCCGAGCAGCACGTTGAAGAACGAGCGGTTCATGGCCTTGCACATGATGTACGAGAGGATCGCACCGCTTGAGCCCACCAGGGAGCCGGCGATGATCAGCATCGAGTTGTTCAGCGAGAAGCCGATCCCCGCCGCGGCCCAGCCGGAGTAGCTGTTGAGCATCGACACCACCACCGGCATGTCGGCGCCGCCGATGGGGATGATGATCAGCACGCCGAGGACGAAGGCCAGGGCCAGCATCAGGGCGAAGGCATTGAGGTTGCCGGTGAGCATAAAGGTCAGGCCGAGGCCGAGGGTGGCCAGTCCCAGCAGCAGGTTCAGCTTGTGCTGCCCGCCAAACTGTACCGGTGCGCCCTGGAACAGGCGGAACTTGTACTTGCCCGACAGCTTGCCGAAGGCGATCACGGAACCGGAGAAGGTAATCGCACCGATCGCGGCACCGAGGAACAGCTCCAGGCGATTGCCCGGCGGGATCGAATCCCCCAGTTGTTTGACGATACCCAGGGATTGCGGCTCGACCACCGCGGCGATGGCGATAAACACCGCGGCCAGGCCGATCATGCTGTGCATGAAGGCGACCAGCTCCGGCATCTTGGTCATCTCGACCCGCTTGGCCATGATCGAACCGGCGGTGCCGCCGATCAGCAGGCCGACGATGACGTAGCCGATGCCGGCCGTGGCCAGCTCGGCACCCAGCTTATAGATGAGGCCGATGGTGGTGAGGATCGCCAGGGCCATGCCGAGCATGCCGAACAGGTTGCCGCGCCGCGAGGTGGTCGGGTGCGACAAGCCCTTGAGGGCCTGGATAAAGCAGATCGACGCGATCAGGTAGAGCGTCGTGACGAGATTCATGCTCATTACTTGGGCGCCTCTTCTTTTACTGCTTTCGGGGCTTTTTTCTTGAACATCTCAAGCATGCGACGGGTCACCAGGAAGCCACCGAACACGTTCACGGCGGCCAGGGCCACGGCCAGGGTGCCCATGGTCTTGCCCAGCGGGGTCACGGTCAGGGCGGCGGCCAGCATGGCGCCGACGATGACGATCGCCGAGATCGCGTTGGTCACCGCCATCAAGGGCGTGTGCAGCGCAGGTGTAACGTTCCAGACCACGTGGTAACCGACATAAATCGCCAGCACGAAGATGATCAGGTTGTAGATACCGGGGGAGATAAGCTCTTCCATCGTCTGAATCCCTGCTTAGGCGTTTTTGCGGATGACTTGGCCGTCGCGGCACATCAGGCACGCGGCGACGATGTCGTCTTCGAGGTTCACTTCGAATTGGCCTTCCTTGTTGAAGACCAGCTTGAGGAAGTCCAGCAGGTTGCGCGCATAGAGTGCCGAAGCATCCGCCGCGACTGCGCCGGCCAGGTTGGTCGGGCCGCAAATGGTCACGCCATTTTCGACCACCACCTGGTCCGCCACGGTCAGCGGGCAGTTGCCGCCTTGCGCTGCCGCGAGGTCGATGACCACCGAGCCGGGCTTCATCTGCGCGACGGTCTCGGCGCTCAGCAGCACTGGCGCCTTGCGACCCGGGATCAGCGCGGTGGTGATGACGATATCGGCCTGCTTGGCGCGCTCGTGCACCGCCAGGGCCTGGCGCTGCATCCAGCTGGCGGGCATCGGCCGGGCATAACCGCCGACGCCGACCGCGCATTCGCGTTCTTCATCGGTCTCATAGGGCACGTCGACGAACTTGGCGCCGAGGGATTCGATCTGTTCCTTCACCGCGGGGCGCACATCCGAGGCTTCGATCACCGCACCCAGGCGCTTGGCGGTGGCGATGGCCTGCAAGCCGGCGACACCGGCCCCGAGGATCAGCACGCGCGCGGCCTTCACGGTACCCGCCGCGGTCATCAGCATCGGCATGAAGCGCGGGTAGTGATGGGCCGCCAGCAACACTGCCTTGTAGCCGGCAATGTTGGCCTGGGACGACAGCACATCCAGGCTCTGGGCGCGGGAGGTGCGTGGCGCGGCCTCCAGGGCAAAGGCGGTGATGCCGTGTTCGGCGAGCTTGGCGAGGGTTTCGTTGTTGAACGGATTGAGCATGCCCACCAGGACGGTGCCGCGCTTGATCAGCGTCAGTTCGCTGTCGCTGGGCGCCACCACCTTGAGGATCAGCTCGGCGCCAAAGGCGTCGTTGGCGCTGCCAATGGCCGCCCCCGCCGCTTCATAGGCACTGTCGACAACGCTGGCGCTAAGCCCGGCGCCGCTTTGCACAGTGACCTTATGACCCTGGCCGATCAGCTTCTTGATGGTTTCCGGGGTTGCAGCAACCCGGGTTTCACCCGTCTGGGTTTCGAGAGGAACACCAATGTGCACGTCAAATCTCCTGCGTGATCTTTTTTATAAGAGGCCAGCGCACTGCGGATGGTGCGTCTGGAGCGGCCGATCAGCACGATCCCGCCGGATTTGTCGGCGGGGCGCGGCATTTTGCAGGTGAAAACCACACCCTTCAAGATATTCTGAAAGGTGACGCAAGATTAACTACAAGTCACGCTGTGACCAAATGTCGCAGGTAAACGCCATGAGCCCATAATACAGGGGGCTCACAAGGATTCTGGCTGGAATTGAAGAAAATTCGAATCGGTGGCGTGAATGAGTCGGTATTGGACGGAAATAGGCCTTGCAAGCCTTGCTGGCAGGCACTTCCGTACCAAATTTGCGGGTATCGGTACAGTCTGCCTAAAGGCGACATATTGTTATATCTGTAGGTATTAAGAGTAATTGACTACAGGGTCAGGTAATTGCTGTGGGCCTTGAAGACAGGAGGCTATAGCCGTGCGCCTGGTTTACCAGCCAGTCACGAAAAGCGCGCAAGGACGCCGATTCGACCTTTCGCTCGGGAATCATCAGGTAATACGCCTTGATGCTGGAGAGCGCATTGGGGTTGGCGATTACCAGGCGCCGCTCTTCCAGTTCCCGCTGAATCAGGAAGGGTGGAATCAGCGCGACGCCCATCTCGTGCATGGCGGCCTGGGCCAACATGGAGAATAGCTCGTAGCGCGGCCCTGTCATGTCGCGGGGCACATTCAGCTCCTGGGCGTTGAACCACTGGCGCCAGGCATAGGGCCGGGTGGTCTGTTGCAGCAGCGGCAGTTCGGCGATCCGCGTGGCGCTGAGGCTTTGCTGGCTGCCCAGTAGGCTGGGGCTGCACACCGGCATGGGATTCTCGCCCATCAGGCGATGGGACTCGGTACCCGACCAGTCGGCATCGCCGAAGTAGATCGCGGCGTCGAAGTCGGTATCGGCGAAAAGAAACGGCCGGGTGCGGTTGGTCAGGTTGACGGTGACTTCCGGGTGCTGCTGCTGGAAGTCCTTGAGCCTGGGCAGCAGCCATTGGGTGCCGAAGGTCGGGACCACGGCCAGTTCGATGACGTTGGCGCCCTGCTGCCCCATGACTGACAGCGTGTCGCGTTCCACCGCGTCCAGCTGCGTGGCGACCCGCCGACTGTAGGAAAGCCCTGCTTCGGTCAGCTTTACGCCGCGTCGGGAGCGTCGGAACAGTTCGACGCCAAGAAACTCCTCCAGGCTGGCGATCTGTCGGCAAATGGCACCTTGAGTGAGGGAGAGCTCCTGGGCGGCCTTGGTAAAACTCTCGTGACGGGCCGCGGCTTCGAAGCTGATCAGCGCGGTGGTGCTGGGGATTTTGCGGCGCATGTACGGCAACCTCACTAAAGGTGGTGCTAAATAGCGGTTGAAAGCTTTTCGGAGTGAGAAATTAGCACAACAGTATGCGAAATCCTCGTTTGCCGGATGGCTGGGTGGCGCCTAGGATCAGTCCAGACCTTTTTCACTGACTTCACGAGGACTCACCCATGGGCGCCAAGGCAAGCTTCAACTGGATCGATCCCCTGCTGCTGGATCAACAGCTCACCATCGATGAGCGCATGATCCGCGACACGGCCGAGCAATTCGCCCAGGACAAGTTGGCGCCACGGGTGCTCGAAGCCTTCCGTCATGAAAAGACCGACCCGGCGATCTTCCGTGAAATGGGCGAAGTCGGCCTGTTGGGTGCGACCATTCCCGTGGAGTACGGTGGCAGCGGGCTGAACTATGTCAGCTACGGTCTTATTGCCCGGGAAGTCGAGCGTGTCGATTCGGGCTATCGCTCGATGATGAGTGTGCAGTCTTCCCTGGTAATGGTGCCGATCAATGAGTTCGGCACCGAGGCACAAAAGCAGAAGTACCTGCCGAAGCTGGCCTCCGGCGAATGGATTGGCTGTTTTGGTCTGACCGAGCCGAACCATGGTTCCGACCCGGGCGCGATGATCTGTCGTGCACGCAAGGTCGACGGCGGCTACAGCCTGACCGGCAGCAAGATGTGGATCACCAACAGCCCGATCGCCGATGTATTCGTGGTCTGGGCCAAGGACGATGCAGGGGATATCCGTGGTTTCGTGCTCGAGAAAGGCTGGAAGGGGCTGAGTGCTCCGGCGATTCACGGCAAGGTCGGCCTGCGGGCATCGATCACCGGTGAGATCGTCATGGATAACGTGTTTGTCCCTGAAGAGAACATCTTCCCTGAAGTGCGTGGCTTGAAAGGCCCGTTCACCTGCCTCAACTCCGCGCGTTATGGCATTTCCTGGGGGGCACTGGGCGCCGCCGAGTTCTGCTGGCACACCGCTCGCCAGTACACCCTGGACCGTCAACAGTTCGGCCGGCCATTGGCGGCGACCCAACTGATCCAGAAGAAGCTGGCCGATATGCAGACCGAGATCACCCTCGCCCTCCAGGGTTGCCTGCGTCTGGGGCGGATGAAGGATGAAGGTACCGCGGCGGTGGAAATCACTTCGATCATGAAGCGCAATTCCTGCGGCAAGTCCCTGGATATCGCCCGTATGGCTCGTGACATGCTCGGTGGCAACGGCATCTCCGACGAGTTCGGGATCGCCCGTCATCTGGTGAACCTGGAAGTGGTGAATACCTATGAAGGGACCCATGACGTCCATGCGCTGATCCTCGGGCGCGCGCAGACCGGCCTCCAGGCGTTCTATTAATAGAAGGAGCTTGGCTCATGGGCGCGCTATCGCATCTGCGAGTGCTGGATTTGTCGCGAGTATTGGCCGGGCCCTGGTCCGGCCAGATCCTGGCGGACCTTGGGGCGGAGGTGATCAAGGTCGAGCGGCCGGGTAATGGTGACGATACCCGCGCCTGGGGGCCGCCCTTCCTTAAGGACGCCTACGGCGAGAACACCACGGAGGCGGCTTATTATCTGTCGGCCAACCGTAACAAGCAGTCGGTGACCATCGATTTCACCCAGCCCGAGGGGCAGCGTCTGGTGCGGGAGCTGGCGGCCAAGTCCGATATTCTGATCGAGAACTTCAAGGTGGGCGGCTTGGCGGCTTATGGGTTGGATTATGGGTCGCTCAAGGCGCTCAACCCGAAGCTGATCTATTGCTCGATCACCGGCTTCGGTCAGACCGGACCCTATGCCAAGCGTGCCGGCTATGACTTCATGATCCAGGGGCTGGGTGGGCTGATGAGCCTGACCGGTCGGCCCGAGGGTGATGAAGGTGCCGGGCCGGTGAAGGTGGGTGTGGCGTTGACCGATATTCTGACCGGCTTGTATTCCACGGTGGCGATTCTGGCGGCCCTGGCCCATCGCGATCAGGGTGGCGGCGGCCAGCATATCGATATGGCGTTGCTGGATGTGCAGGTGGCGTGCCTGGCGAACCAGGCCATGAACTACCTGACCACCGGAGTGGCGCCCAAGCGTCTGGGTAATGCCCATCCGAATATCGTGCCGTATCAGGACTTCCCGACGGCTGATGGTGATTTCATCCTGACGGTGGGCAATGACGGACAGTTCCGCAAGTTTGCCGAGGTGGCGGGTCAGCCGCAGTGGGCGGACGATCCACGGTTTAAGACCAATACGCTGCGGGTGGCCAACCGGGCGGTGCTGATTCCGTTGATTCGCCAGGCGACGGTGTTCAAGACTACTGTTGAGTGGGTGACGCAGTTGGAGCAGGCGGGTGTGCCATGCGGGCCGATCAACGATCTGTCGCAGGTGTTCGCCGATCCCCAGGTGCAGGCCCGTGGCCTGGCGGTAGAGTTGCCGCATCCGCTGGCGGGAGTGGTGCCGCAGGTGGCGAGTCCGATCCGGTTGTCTGCGACGCCGGTGGAGTATCGCAACGCCCCTCCTCTGTTGGGTGAGCATACGCTGGAGGTGTTGCAGCGGGTGTTGGGCCTGGCGCCGGAGGCGGTCGCGGCATTGCGTGAAGCGGGCGTCCTCTAAGGCGTCCCGTTCTCTTCTATATAGAAGCACCACAAGGCTTGAGGCATGCACCGTCCTTGTTGGCGTCCGGCTTACAGGTGATGACCTCCTTGAGGTCGCTAAAAGCTTCGCGGGCAAGCTCCGCTCCCACGGGATCGAGTCACACCGCGAACTATCGGTCAGGCCTGGAGACTGTGGGAGCGGAGCTTGCCCGCGAAGGCGTCAGTACAGACACCGCAAAACCCGGGACGCGCACTGTTTTTGACCTTTATGACAGAAAAGTGAAAATAAGCGTTGACGGGAAATTCTGTGGCTCTATAATTCGCCCCACTTCCGGCGCAGTCGAAACGGAAAAGCCTTTGAGATTCAATGAGTTACAAAGGTTTTGAGGGTTTTGATGCGCGGTTCGCTTCAGTTCATCGAAGTGTGGAAGTAGCTGAAAAGGCAGTGTGT
>NZ_JALLIZ010000034.1:0-25271 GCF_023242345.1 Pseudomonas sp. MWU12-2037
CGGCTTGCTGGCGATCCAGGCGACGCGGTCTGACAGGACACCGCGTCGATCCCATCGCCAGCAAGCCGGCTCCTACAGGGGTTGGATTCAGACCTTGGCCGCAATCACCATGATTTCCACCAACACTTCAGGCCGCGCTAGGTTGGCTTCGACCGTGGCCCGTGCCGGGGCACCGCCCTCCGGCAACCAGGCATCCCAGACCGCGTTCATCGCCGCGAAGTCGCGGTCGATATGCTTGAGCCAGATCTGCGCGCTGAGCAAACGGTTCTTGTCGCTGCCGGCCAGGGCCAGCAGTCCGTCGATCTTCTCCAGCACCTGGCGGGTCTGGGACTCAATGTCGCCTTGCAGATCGCCCGGTACCTGGCCGGCGAGGTAAAGCACATCGCCATGGCTGACCACACCGGACATCCGCGCATTGCTCTGGAAACGTTGAATCGTCATCGGTCTTTCTCCTTGGATAAACGTCAGCCGGCCGCGTGTTCGACCAACCGCACCAGGCGCTGCGCGCTGCCAAAGGCCAGGGTCATGCCCAGTGCGCCATGCCCGGTGTTGAGGTACAGGTTACTGCCTGCGAGGTGTTCAAGCACAGGCCTGCCGGTGGGCGTCGCCGGCCGCCAGCCGCTCCAGGGCTGACAATCGTCGACGTTCCAGCCTTCACCAAAGAGCGCCTCGGTCGAGGCCCGCAACTGCTCGATCCGCGCCGCCGGAATCGACGCATCCATACCACACAACTCCACCATCCCCGCCACCCGCAGGCGGTCGCCGATCCGGGCGAACACGGTCTTGCGGCGCATATCGGTGATGCTGACCGTCGGTGCCCGGGTGTGCTCGGTAATCGGCAGGGTAATGCTGTAGCCCTTGAGCGGATAGACCGGCAGACGGCTGCCCAATTGCGCCAGCAAGCCGGTGCTGTAGGCGCCTGCCGCCAGGACCACCGCCTCGCTGTGCAACACTTCGGTTCCTTTATGGGCATGTCTCAGGTTCAGCGCGGTGATTCGCTCACCACGGCGCTGGAAACCTTCGAGCTTGCGGTCGAACAACAGCTGTACGCCCTCGCCTGCCAGTAACCGGGCCATTTCGCGACACAGCTTGAGGCCATCCACCGCGCACTCACTGTCAGTATGAATGGCGCCGTGAAAAGCGGACCGGTAACCGGCCAACGCCGGCTCGATCGCCACCGCCTCACTGGCGCTGAGCACCTGCTGTCGCGAGCCCAGGCCCGCCTGGAAACGGACCTGACGCTGCGCCTTGTCCAGCCCTTCGGCGTCCGGGTACAGCACCAGCTTGCCGGTGCGGGTGAAATCGCAGTCCAGATGCTGCTCCTGCATAAACCCATCCAGGGCTTGGCGACTCTCGCTTGCCAGCGCCAGCAACTCCACCGTGGTCTGGCGCGAGACCGAAGTCCGGCAGGCCGCCAGGAACGCCATGCACCAGCGCCATTGTTCCGGGCTCCACTGCGGGGTGAAGCGCAACGGCCCGCTACGGTCGAGCAACAGCTTGGGGATCCCCGGCAACAGCGACGGATCGGCCAGCGGCTGCACATAGCTGTAGCTCAACTGCGCGCCGTTGCCGCCCACCGCGCCCATGCCGGGACCGGACGCCTGGTCGATCACCGTGACGCGATGCCCGGCCCGGTGCAGGAACCAGGCACTGCTCAGCCCGACAATGCCGGCGCCCACCACGCAAATTTCCATTACACCGCCTCCTTGTCCAGGGCCCAGCCGCTCGGCGTCAGTTGATGCCAGTCGGTCTGCTGCTGATAGGCATGACCGATGCGCAGGATCAGCGGCTCGGCGAACGCCTTGCCGACGATCTGCATCGACACCGGCATGCCCTGGCCGTCAAAACCCACCGGCAATGCCACCGAACACAGATTGAGCAGGTTGGCGAAACGCCCCAGCAGGGCCAGCGGCGTGCCGTACTCATCCACTTGATCCAGCGGCACACTGCCGACGGCATTGGTCGGGAACACACAGGCGTCGATATTCAGCATCGCCTCCTGCATGGCCTTGCGCGCGGCGCGGCGCTGATTGTGCAGATCGATATAGGCCGCCGAATCGATGGCCTTGCCGCTCAATACGCGACGCTGAACGTGGGGGTCGAAGCGCAGGTCGCTCTGTTCGAACAGCGCACCGAGACTGGCATAACCTTCGGCGCTCATCAGTCCGCCGGCCACCCGCATGCACAGTTCCAGCGAGCGTGGCAGCGGCTGTTCCACCAGATGCATGCCCAAGGCGACCAGTTGCTCCAGCCCACGATCGTAGGCCGCCAGGATATCGGGGGCAATGGCCGCGCGTTCGGCTTGAGGCAACACCCAGATTCTCATACCGGCCACCGGTTGATTGAGGCACGCCGCAGCGCTGAAGATCGGCGCCCGCGCCGAGACCGGGTCCAGTGGGTCGGGGCCAAGCAAGGCATCGAGCATCCAGGCCGCATCCTCAACGGTGTGGGTGATCGGGCCTACCGAGTCCAGCGACGGACACAGTTCGATCAGCCCATGACGACTGATCAGCCCACGGGTAGTCTTC
Organism: Pseudomonas sp. MWU12-2037; assembly: GCF_023242345.1. Taxonomy (NCBI): domain Bacteria; kingdom Pseudomonadati; phylum Pseudomonadota; class Gammaproteobacteria; order Pseudomonadales; family Pseudomonadaceae; genus Pseudomonas; species Pseudomonas sp. MWU12-2037. Next base: position 2,529 of record NZ_JALLIZ010000034.1, read on the forward strand.
AATCCCACCAAGCCGCACATACCGGCGGGAATCCGCACCGATCCGCCGGTATCGGTGCCCAGGGCCGCACTGGCCAGGCCGCTGGCCACCGCTACCGCCGAGCCGCTGCTGGAACCGCCCGGCGCCCGATGGACTTCGCGGTCCCAGGGATTCCAGGGCGTGCCCATCACCGCATTGGTGCCCCAGCCGCCGAAGGCGAACTCCACCGTGTGGGTCTTGCCCAGGATAATCGCGCCGGCCCGCTCCAGGCGCTGCACGGCGGTTGCCGTGAAGCGGGAGATCCGCGGACGCTGCGCCAGCGAGCCACCGGTAATGGCCTGCCCGGCGATTTCAAACAGATCCTTGATCGCCACCGGAATGCCGTGCAACGACCCGAGATCGACCCCGGCGGCCCGTTGCTGGTCGGCCGCGATCGCCGCCCCCAGCGCACGCTGGGTGTACGCCTCGACATAGGCATTGAGCTGGCCGTTGAAGCGTTCGATACGGGCCAGTTGGCCGCGCACCAGGGCCTCGCTGGTCAGTCGGCCGCTGCGCAGCGCCTGCTGCAATTGGCCGATACTGTGGAAAGTGCTGTGATCCAGGGAATTCATCCAGTCAACCTCTCAGGCTTTTGCGGCCACGGGAAAAGCGCTTCTCAAGCACTCGCGACAGCAGGGAAAGCGGGAACGCGATCACGAAATAGAACAGGCCGACCAACAGGAAGATGTGCATCGGCAGAAAGCTCTCCGAGGCAATCGCCCGGGCAGCCAGCATCAACTCATCGGTGGCGATCAGGGCACAGAGCGAACTGTCCTTGAGGATCGACACATAGGCGTTGAGCAATGGCGGCAACATCCCGCGAATCGCCTGGGGCAGGATCACCGCGGTGAACGCCTGGAACGGCGTCAGGCCGACGGCAATCGCCGACTCCCGCTGCCCCCGGTGCAGGGCATCAAGGCCGCCGCGCAGGATCTCGGCGATATAGGCACTGCCCTGCAAGCCCAACCCGAGAATGCCGGCCTCGAAGCCGGACAAGGTCAGGCCCAGGCTCGGCAAGGAGAAATACAGCGCCAGCAACAAAGCCAACAACGGCAGCGCGCGCATGCCCTGGATGAAATACACCGCCGAACGCCGCAGCCAGGCAAACGGGCTGCGCAAGGCCCAGGTCAGCAAGCTGCCGAGCAGCGCCGCCAGGGCAAAACCGCCCAGGGACAACTTCGCGGTGACCACCCCGCCTTGCAGCAGGCGCGCGGTCCAGTCGCTCCAGTACTCGGGGTATTGCGCAAGGAAACTGATCATCGTGCGCTCCCCCAATGCCGTTCAAGACGGATAAAACCCAGGCCGATGGGCAGGATCATCCCGGCGTAGATGCACATCACCGCGAAGTAGATCAACGAGGTCTGGAAGGTCGAGGTCACCAGGTTGCGCGCCAGGAACATGATTTCCGGCACGGCGATGGCCGAGGCGATGGAGGTGTCCTTGATCAACTGCGTGACATAGTTGGCGAAGGCCGGCAACGAACGGCGCAGCGACTGCGGTAGAAGAATGTTGACCAGTATCTGCATCCGGGTCAGCCCGACCGCCAGGCCGGCCTCGTATTGCCCGACATGCAGCGACTGCAGGCCGGCGCGAAAAATGTCGCAGAGCACGGCGCTGCCCACCAGGCTCAAGCCGACGATGGCCGCCAGCCACGCGGGCAGATTGATCCCCAGGTACGACAGGCCGAAGTAGATCAGGAACAAATGCGCCAGGGCCGGCACGTTGCGCATCCATTCGATAAAACAGGCAATGCCCGCCTGCACCAGTCGCGAACGGCTGAAGGTCAGCCACACCGCCAGCGCCAGGCCGCCGATACTGGCCAGCACCAGAGTGCAGAGGGCGATTTCCAGTGCCGTCAGGGCACCGCTCAACAGCAGGGGCAACAAGCCGAAAAAGGTCTGGAGGCTGCTCATTCAAGCCTGCTCCATGGCCATGCGCCCGAGGAAGCTGCGGGTGCGCTCGTGGCTGGGCGTGTCGATCACCTGGGCGGAAGGCCCCTGCTCGACGATATGGCCGCCGTCCATAAAGATCACCCGATCGGCCACATCGCGGGCAAAACGGACTTCGTGGGTGACCATGATCATGGTCCGGCCCTCTTCGGCCAGTTCGCGGATCACCGCCAGGACTTCGCCCACCAGTTCGGGGTCGAGGGCCGAGGTCGGCTCATCGAACAGGATCACCTTGGGTTGCTGCGCCAGGGCCCGGGCAATCGCTACCCGCTGCTGCTGCCCGCCGGACAACTGCTCGGGATAGGCATCGGCCTTGTGCCGCAGATGGACCTTCTCCAGCATGGCTTCGGCCAGTTCGTAAGCCTGCTTGCGCGGCATGCCTCGGGCCTTGATCGAACCCAGCGCGACATTGTCGCGTACGTTCAAGTGCGGCCAGAGGTAGAACAGCTGGAAGACCATGGCGATCTCCAGCCGCTGCGGGGCCATTTCCCGGTCACTCAGCAAACGCAGGCGCGAACCGTCCCGGGCTTGCCCGATCAGTTCATCGCCGAGCCAGATTTCGCCCCGACTGGGCTTCTCCAGGTAATTGATGCAGCGCAGGCAGGTCGACTTGCCGGAACCGCTGGGGCCGATCAGCGACAGGGTTTCCCCGGCCTTGAGCTCCAGGCTGATGCCCTTGAGCACCTCCAGGTCGCCATAACTCTTGTACAGATCACACACGCGCAACAGCGCAGGTTCTACCAGGTTGGACATCTTGCTCACCCGCTTTTTCTCGGTCCGGCGCAGGGTCGACTACCTGACCCTGCGCACCACGCTTTATTATTGGCAGCCAGGCAGTTTCCAATCCGCCGGACGGTCGACGCTCAGGCGCAGGTCCTTGCCCTGGGGCATGAACCAGACATCCTGGGTCAGGCCGTAGCGAGCGCCGATCTTGCGCATCTCGCAGGTTTTCCAGAGCGCCTCGATCTGCGCATTGACCGCCGCCAGCAACTGCGGATTGTCCTTGTTGAAACCGAACACCACCTGTCCCAACCCGGTCAGCAGGGGGAAGTCCGGGTCGTTGTCGGTGAAGGCGTTGAAGTGCAGGTGCCACTGGGCATTGCGCGAAATGGCGTACTGCATGACCGGCGGATCACCGATCACCGCGTCGATACGCCCGGCCAGCAGGTCACGCACGGCGGCGTCCGAGGTATCGTAGAGCGTCACTTGCAGCCCCGGGATCTTGCGCATTTCAGGAATGAAGGAGAATCCGGTGATGGTCCCGACCTTCTTGCCTTGCAGGTCCTTGAGGGTTTTCCAATCGGTCTTGTCGGTCTGGGTGATGCCGTTCTTGAAATAGTGGATCGGATCGCTCAGGGCCATGATTTTCGAGCGTTGCTCGGTCCAGCCCATGGTCCCGGCCATAACATCGACGCGGCGGGCCTGCACCGAGGCAATGGTTCCCGACCACTCCATCAGCGCCGGCTTGACCTTCATCCCGAGTTTCTCGGAAATTTGTTGAAGGATTTCACCGTCATAACCGACCATCTTGCTATCTTGATAACCAGTCCCCGGCATGTCACCGCTGAAGGCGATGGTCAGGCTGCCCGGCTCCACGGTATCCAGCGCGAACACCGGTCCCGCGGCCAGCAGGGACAGTATCAATCCGGCGCAAAGGCCGGCAAAACGTTGCATGTCAGGCTTGTTCATCGTGTGCACCTCGTTGGTTTTCTTATTGAACGACAGGATGTTGGGCAGGCCTCCATCCTAGGGCCGAGGGCACATAAATCAGTTGGATGCTTTGCACGAATGATTGAATATTTGCGACATCTGCTTGAAACCGCGAACGAGGCCGGCGAGCCGAGCCTGGTGGCGCGCCTCGACCAGCAACCGGCACCCGCCCCGCACAAGCGCCGCGGAACGGCCGAACTGTCGGTGGGCATCGTGCTCTGGCCGCGTTTTCCGTTGCTGTCCTTGTCCGGGCTGACCGATGCCCTGCGCCACGCCGCCGACACCGGCGACCAGAGCCGGCCGATCCGTTGCGAATGGAAGGTGCTGGGCACACCGGGGCAACGCGTGGCCTCAAGCGGTGGACTGGACGTGCCGATCGATAGCGAAATGGGCGACCCGCAACGCTTCGACTACATCGTGGTGATCGGCGGCCTGCTGGACTCGTTGGCCGATGTGCCGAAAAGCTACCCGGCGTTCCTGCACCAGGCGGCGGCGGCCGGCGTGCCCTTGATCGGCTTGTGCACCGGCAGCTTCGTCCTGGCCCGTCACGGGCTGATGGATGGCCACACCGCCTGCGTGCACGCCTACCATGCCGATGACTGGAAACGCCTGTTCCCGACCCTGCGGTTTATCACCCACAACGACTTTCTGATCGACAAGGACCGCATCACCTGTGCCGGCGGTGTGTCGGTGATCGAGCTGGCGGTGCATCTGATCGGCATGCACTGCGGCCCGGACCGCGCCGGCAAGGTGGTGCACCAGATGACCGTGGCCAAGAGCGGCACCGGCAGCTTTCTCGACCGACGCAAGGCCCTGGGTTATGCCAGCTCGTCCAACCGGCGTTTGCACGAGGCGGTGATGCTGATGGAAAAACACATGGCCGAACCGCTGGAAATCGAGGCCATCGCCCATTGGGTCGGCACCAGCAAGCGCCAGCTGGAACGGTTGTTCATGGCGGAAACCGATACCAGCCCGGCACAGTTCTATCGCCAGGTGCGGCTCCGCTTCGGGCGCTGGCTGCTGGTCAGCTCGGATCGACAGATCGGCGAAATCGCCTTTGAATGCGGCTTTGCCGACGCGCCGCATTTCATCCGGCATTTCCAGAGCCTGTTCGGTCTGTCACCGGGCAAATTGCGCAAGGAGTTGCTGAAGCACGCGGGCCCATGATGGGGAAACAACTCGGGTCAGATTCACTTTGAAAATTTGATGACTGGGGTAATCTATTCTTCCCCACAGGTCCGGGGTGCTTCGGAGTCATTATGCTGCGTATCGGTTTCATCACCTTTCCCGGTTTCGGCGTCATGAGTTTCTCGGCCATTTCGGTGTTCGAGACCGCGAACACGGTCGTTGGCAAACAACACTACGATGTGCGCCTGCTTTCCGAGCAAGGTGGCCTGGTGCGCAGTTCGGTGGGTGTCCAGGTGCAGACCGAAGTCTTCGGCGCCAGCACCTTCGACACGGTGATCATCGGCGGCGGCGCCAACCGCCCTTTCACCCCCGCCCTGCTCGCCTATCTGCGCCAGGCTGCTGACAGCAGCCGACGCCTGGCGGCGACCTGTTCCGGCACTTTCTTTCTCGCCGAAGCCGGGCTGCTCGACGGTTCCCGGGCGACCACCCACTGGTTTTTCGCCGATGAATTCCGCGCCCGTTATCCAAGGGTCAGGCTGGAAGAGGAACGTCTATTTGTGGTCGACGGGTCGATGTGGACCTCGGCCGGGATGACGGCGGGCATCGACCAGGCGCTGGCCATGGTCGAGAAAGACCTGGGTGCCGACGTCGCCCGTGCCGTTTCGAAAACCTTCATTCTGCAAAGCCGCCGGGCCGGCGGTCAGCCACAGTCCTCGGTGCTGCTGGAGGAACAGCGTTCCGATCGCATCCAGATTGCCCTGGCCTATGCGCAAAACCACCTGCACGGCGAGCTGAGCCTGGAACGCCTGGCCCAGGCCGCGCACCTGAGCACCCGGCAGTTCAGCCGGGCCTTTCGCGAACAGACCGGCACGTCACCGGCCAAGGCCATCGAAAAGCTGCGCATCGACGCGGCGCTGGTGCTGATCCAGGAAGGCCGGCACCCAATCGAAGCCATCGCCCGCCAGACCGGTTTCGGTGACAGCGAGCGGATGCGCCGCGCCTTTGTCCGGGCGTTCGGCGAACCGCCACGGGCCATGCGGCGCAATGCCCGAGTCAAGACCGAGCCCGAGCAGGCACAACAGCGCGAAGCCATGTCCTGAAACGAGGGTTAAACGACACTTTTCATGGTCCTCGAGCGATTAGGCTGATTCACAGACGAACACGCACTGCCCTTCCCATCGCAGAACGCCTGCCAGGAGCAACCATGAAGCTGTTTTCCACGCCCCGTCTCACCACCTGCTCCCTGCTGCTGGGTGCACTGATCACCCTCTCCACCAGCAGCACCTTCGCCGCCTCGAACGAGGACGAGGTGCGCGGGTTCTTCAGTGACTTCGTCAAGGCGCAGAACGCCCACGACCTCAAGCAGATCCGCTCGATGCTCTGGGATTCGCCGCAGATGCTCTGGTACGCCCGGGGCGGCGCGAGCTGGGGCCCGGATGCGGTGGTCGAGCGTTTGAAAGACTATTACCAGGGCGTCTGGCAACTGGACCCGGACATGAGCAAGTTCCGCACCACGCAGCTCAACGACACGGTGGCGCAGATCCTGGTGCCGGTGACTTTTACCCGCAGCCACGCCGGTGAAGCACCGCAGAAAAACACCTTCCTGATCAGCCAGACCCTGCTGCGCGACGCCAACGGCTGGCATGTTGCGACGATCATGCCGGTGGCCGATACCAACTTCAAATAAGCCGCACCAGCAACTCAGCCGAATATCACGCCAACCACCAGCGCAGCAGAAAAAAGAACGCCATGCTCAGCAACATGCTGAGCAAGGTGTTGCGGGTGTAGAGCACCAGGCCGATGGCCACCAGCGAACTGAGCAGGTACGGATTATCGTACTGCAGGTTCAACTGGTGATCGGGCATGAACACGATCGGCCCGCAGATCGCCGTGAGCATGCCCGGCACGGCAAAACCGAGGAACTGCCGGGCATTGCTGCTCAGGCGCACCGGCAAGCGGGGTTCGAGAAACACGTAACGGTTGAGGAACACCAGCAGCCCCATCCCGAAAATCACTGCCCAGACGATCATTCGTGCCCCCGATACAGCTTGTTGCAGAGAAATCCTGCCGTCATTCCCGCCAGCCCCGACAACACCAGGGCCGAACCCAACTGCCAATAGCTGAACAGCACCGAACAGAACAACGACACCGCCACACAGACCACGGTCGGCACATTGCGTACCACCGGGGTGATCAAGGCGATAAAGGTCGCCGCGATGGAGAAATCCAGCCCCAGATGCTCAAGACCGGGAATGCTGCGGCCCAGCACGATCCCCGCCAGGGTGAACAGGTTCCAGGCGATATAGAACGTCAACCCCACGCCCAGCGCATACCAGCGGTTGAACTGTTGCTTGTCGTGCTGGCTGGTCAAGGCAAAGAGCTCGTCGGTCAGCAGGAAGCCCAGGCCGACCCGCCAGCGGCCGGACAACGGGGAAATCACCGAGCGCATGCTCATGCCATACAACAGGTGTTGCGAGGTCAGCAGCGCGGTGGTGAGCAGGATCGAGAAAATCCCCGCGCCGCCCTTGAGCATGCCGATCGCCACCAGTTGCGCGGCACCGGCAAATACGATGCTGGACAAGCCCTGGCCTTGCAGCGGCGTCAGGTTGGCCTCGATGGCCATGGAACCGGCCAGCAATCCCCAGGGCGCGGTCGCCAGGGACAGCGGCATGATGGCCACGGCACCGCGCAGGAAAGCGGTGCGAGGTAACAGATGATCGGACATAAGACTCGGGCACACAGAAAAAGACGCCGACTTTGCCAGCCCGCCGCACGCCTGTCTTGAACATTTGTGCACAAACGGGCACTTGAGCCGAGCGTCGAATCAAGCGCCGCCCAGGTATCCCGGAGCAATCAGCGAATCGGCGGCACGCGCACCGGCCCTTGTCGGCATTGATTCCTGACGCCCTTGCCGCACTCGCCGAAGCCCAGGTCCTTGGTCAGGCACACACGCACCTCGGCCAGTTCCGGTCCGCTGCAACGCACCGTCACCCCACCCTCCGGCATCCCCGGATTGCTCTGGCGGAACAGTTGGACGATCTGGTCGGCGGAGTATTCCCGCGGCGTCGTCGAAGGTTGCAGGGCGGGTGGAACCACCACTGTCCCCAGCGCCTTGTCGGCCGCACTCAGGTAGCCAGAGGCGCCCAAGCCACTGCAGGTACCGTGCTTGTCCCACTCATGCTCCAGCAGTTTGCCCGAGGGAAACAGGATGAGGCCCTTTTGCCGCTCCTGCTGCGTCAAGGGTGTCAGTGGCGGGCAGGATTGTGGCCAGCCGCCCTTGGCATACTGCGGCCACAAGCCATGGAGCACAAAACCATAACCCTTGCCGCTGCACTGCTGATCCTTGGCATGAGTCAGGCAGAAGGTCGGCGACCAGGACAAGGTCAGCAGGTAGTAATCGAAGACCCCCGCCACCGACTCCGTCTGCTGCCTCGATTGCCGGGCTTCGCTGAGACTTGCATGGCCCATCGTCAGGGCGATGAACAAGACGACTACAGAAGATAATTTCATTGGTTTTCCTATCCCATCGGGCGCCATCATGGCGCTCAAAACATCGTAACCATAGCGTCAGATCAAGGTCTGTCTTGAACAATAACTGTTAAATGTCACTGCAAAACAGTAACATTCAGCACTTTTTTCCAGGCTTTGCCGCGCCGTCCCGGCGCACGCCACACATGACGTAGTCGCTCTAGGAGCAGGTTTCATGAGTATTCGCAACATCCGCAAGAAAGTCGTCTCCGCCCTCTGGACCCTGGCCGTACTCTTGCTGATCTACTGCTTTCCGAAAACCATTCTCGGCTTTCTGCTCCTGGTCGCGGTTTGCGGTGTCTATGACTTCCTGCGCAACGGCATCTACACCGCCGAGCTGGCGAAGAAGTATTTTATCGGCAACGGCCGCAACACCTGGGTACTGTCGCCCTTCAACTCGCTGTTCGACCTGATCAGCAAGCCCAATCGCGGCATCTACAAGATGCAGGACCTGCCAGAAGACTGCCAGCGCGACCTGCAGCAAGTCATCGACAAGGCGATGAGCCACAAGGACGAGATCATCCAGTACCTCGACTCACGGATGGCGGAAAACAAGCGCGGCATGTTGTTCTTCCAGTGGTACGGACGCAAGATCGACACCGAACTGGATATCTCGGAACTCCAGCAGAAGTTCCCCTACGTCAAGACCGTGGGCGTGTCGGTTTTCAATGAAAACCGCTCGACGTCCTTCCACTTCGGCCCGTTGCGCATGATGTTCCGCGTGCTCTACAACATGGCCCCGGCGCCGCACCACGACGGCGTCTACATCCAGTGCCGCAAGCAAAAGCATTACTGGCATGACGACCCGCTGTTCATTTTCGATGACACGCTGCTGCACGCCTCGTTCAACAAGAACGACGCCAAACGTTACTGCCTGTTCATCGATATCGTCCGCCCGTCCTACGCCCCGCGCATTATCAGCGGTGCGATCGCGGCGTTCGCCAGCGCGGCGTTCACCCTGCGCCAGGGCTTCTACAAGAACTGGAAGGTCATCAAGTAATAACGGCTGGAGGTTGCGCCGCGCCTTCGAAGCTGCGCGGCCAAACCCGGCAATAGCCTTGAGGCGCTGGATTGACCAGCCCCTCAAGTGCCCGCCTCAACCCCGCGGGACGCGGGCGCTGATTCAGGCCTGGATCAGCTTGGCAATCGCCACGTCCGGGCTGACGTCGGCCTCGTAATCCACCCCTTCGACCCCGAAACCGAACAGACGCAGGAACTCGGCCTTGTAGCCGGCAAAATCCGTCAGCTCGTTGAGGTTTTCGGTGGTGACCGCATCCCACAGCTTCGCCACCTGCGCCTGGACTTCAGGCTGCAGTTCCTTGTAGTCGGCACGCAGGCGGCCGTCTTCGTCGAGGATCGGGGTCGGCGAGTACAGGCTGTCCTTGTACAGGCCGTAGACCTGCTCGATGCAACCTTCGTGTGAACCCTGCTCCTTCATCACCTTGAACAGCAGCGACAGGTACAGCGGCATGATCGGGATCGCCGAGCTCGCCTGGGTGACCACGGCTTTCAACACCGAAACCCGCGCGTCGCCGCCTTTGGCCGCCAGACGCTCACGAATCTTCAGGACCTTCTGGTCCAGGTCCTTCTTGGCCGCGCCAATGGAACCGTTCCAGTAGATGTCGTGGGTCAGTTTTTCGCCCAGGTAGGTGAAGGCGGTGGTTTTCGCGCCGTCAGCCAGCACACCGGCCTCGTCCAGGGCATCGATCCACAGCTGCCAGTCTTCGCCACCCATGACCTTGACGGTACCGTCGATCTCTTCCTGGGTCGCCTCGGCCAGCGTGGTGACGTTGACCTCTTCCTTGTCGGTGTTCAGTCCGCGCTGGGTGACCGACTTGCCGATCGGCTTGAGCGTCGAGCTGTAGACTTCACCGGTTTTCGGATCGGTACGACGCGGGGCCGCCAGGCTGTAGACCACCAGATCGATCTTGCCCATGTCGCGCTTGATGGTCTCGATGGTCAGGCGCTTGACTTCATCGGAGAAGGCGTCGCCATTGATGCTCATGGCGTACAGGCCTTTCTCTTCGGCAAACTTGTGGAACGCGGCGCTATTGTACCAACCGGCGGTGCCGAGCTTGCCTTCGTCGCCTTCACGCTCGAAGAACACGCCCAGGGTGTTGGCACCGCAGCCGAAAGCCGCGGTGATGCGCGCCGCCAGGCCGTAACCGGTGGATGCACCGAGCACCAGGACGTTCTTCGGTCCGTCGCTGACCGGGCCTTGCTGGGTGACGTAGTCAATCTGTTGCTTGACGTTGGCTTCACAACCCACTGGGTGGGTGGTCACACAGATAAAGCCACGAACGCGTGGTTTGATGATCATAAGGTTCCCTTTTTTCATAGGCCGATATCGACACTGACGGTAAGCAGCGTCGCGGATTCTAGTCATAGACGTTCAAAAAGCCGATGCGTCACTGCTTTTACAACACAGGCCCGCGCGGGGAAAGCAAATTCCCTTGCCATGTATCGCCTGGACCTTGATTAGCCCTCGTGCGCGCAACATTCTAGCGCCCACCTCCACCAGCGAAGCCTGATCGATCATGAGCGCCACGCCTTCTACCGAAACCGATAGTGACGTCTACAAGACCCTGCTCGAATCGACCAAGGCCATTCCCTGGCGAATCGACTGGCAAACCATGACCTTCAGCTACATCGGCCCGCAGATCGAGACCCTGCTCGGCTGGACACCGGACAGTTGGGTCGGGATCGATGACTGGGTGTCACGCATGCACCCGGATGATCGGGAGTATGTGGTGAACTTCTGTGTGTCGCAGTCCAAGGCTGGCGTCGACCACGAGGCCGACTACCGGGCGCTGACCCGCGACGGCGAATACGTCTGGATCCGCGATGTGGTGCATGTGGTGCGCAAGGACGGCGAAGTCGAGGCGCTGATCGGCTTTATGTTCGATATCAGCGAACGCAAGAAAACCGAGGAACACCTGATCCGCCTGCAAAAGCAGTTGGAGGAGTACTCGTTCCAGGATGGCCTGACCGGTATTGCCAATCGTCGTATGTTCGACACCGTGCTCGCCCGGGAGTGGGAACATGCCCAGCGCAATCAACTGCCGCTGTCGCTGATTATCCTGGATATCGACTTTTTCAAGCAGTACAACGACCACTACGGGCATATCAGGGGTGACGAGGCCCTGCGACAAGTGGCCCAGACCCTGTCCCAGGCGACCAATCGGCCACGGGACTTTATTGCCCGGATCGGCGGTGAAGAGTTCATCTGGCTATTGCCCGAAACACCGGCGGACAAGGCTCGGCAAGTGGCGGATAAATGCCTGCAACTGATTCGCCAGCAGCAGATCGAACATGAGAAGTCGGCGATTTCCGGGCTGCTGAGTCTCAGCCTCGGAGTCGGCACCATACGCCCCGCCGTCGATGAAGCGGCCCTGGGTTTTGTCGAGAAAGTCGATGAGTTGCTCTACAAGGTCAAACGCAACGGCCGCATGGGGGCCGAGTACGCCAACTTCAGCGACTGACCGATGGATTCACTGGATATCGAGATCGAAGCTCGGCGTCGGACGCTCCGACGTCGCCGCCGATACAATCGCGCGGATTTGTATCAATAATGACTATCGATGCAGCTGATAAGCGATCATCAAGCCACGATGGTAGAGTTCGCGCCGATGGCAACGTTATGCCTCAACTATTCTCCGGGCACTTGCGCGGAACAGTTATTGAGTCATCTCGACTTCATCATCCCTTTGGTAAGTTTTAGCTACTGCGCCGAGTGCCCTGCACTTTGTGCGGTGGCTTTTTTTAGGTCATTCAAATATCCGAACTTGATTAATCCAAGGCACTTGTCGTGGGCGCTACTTTTTCATGGCGCGGTAAACAGTGCCTGGCAAGGGGCGAAAAAAACGACGGCAATTCAGCTGCCTTCATTGCAGTAGTCGGAAAGATCAATACAAATCCCTCGGCCAATGGCCAGCCCTGTCCCGCCGACGCCAGGCGTTTTTGCATGCCTGTGTATCCGTAGCCCGCCAGATACACTGCAATACAAAGGCCCGATGCCAGCCGCCACAGCCCTCGCTAGACTGTGCCCTAAACCAACATTGACGGAGCCCGGCCCCATGGATCATGTCGATCACATCCTGATCGTGGACGATGACCGCGAGATCAGAGAGCTGGTGGGCAACTACCTCAAGAAGAACGGCCTGCGTACCACCGTGATCGCCGATGGCCGGCAGATGCGTACCTTCCTCGAAACCACGCCGGTGGACCTGATCGTGCTGGACATCATGATGCCCGGCGACGACGGCCTGCTGCTGTGCCGTGAACTGCGCGCCGGCAAGCACAAGGCCACGCCGGTGCTGATGCTGACCGCCCGCAGCGACGAAACCGACCGCATCATCGGCCTGGAAATGGGCGCCGACGATTACCTGGTCAAACCCTTCGCCGCCCGCGAGCTGCTGGCCCGGATCAACTCGGTGCTGCGCCGTACACGGATGCTGCCACCCAACCTGATCGTCACCGAAAGTGGTCGACTGCTGGGGTTCGGGCGCTGGAAGCTCGACACCAGCGCCCGCCACCTGCTGGATGAAAACGGCACCCTGGTGGCCCTCAGCGGCGCCGAATATCGCCTGTTGCGGGTGTTTCTCGACCATCCGCAGCGGGTCCTGAACCGCGACCAGTTGCTCAACCTTACCCAGGGTCGCGACGCCGATCTGTTCGACCGCTCCATCGACCTGCTGGTGAGCCGCCTGCGCCAACGGTTGCTGGACGATGCCCGCGAGCCGGCCTATATCAAGACCGTGCGCAGTGAGGGTTATGTGTTCTCGCTGCCGGTGGAAATCCTCGGTGCAACCCAATGAAACCGGTCCTGCTCTGGCCGCGCACGCTGGGCTCACGTCTGTCGCTGATCTTCCTCGCCGGGCTGATCCTCGCCCAGGCGCTGTCCTTCGGCGCGCAGTCCTACGAGCGCTATCAGAGCGCCAAGACCGCCATGCTCGGCAACCTGGAAACCGATGTCTCGACCTCCATCGCCATTCTTGAACGCCTGCCGGCGAGCGAACGCGAAAGCTGGTTGCCACGCCTTGAACGGCACAACTACCGCTACCTGCTGAACGAGGGTGTTCCCGGCATTCCCATGCAACCGGATGAAGTGCCGATCGCCGTCCCCTCGCTCAAAGAGGCCATCGGGCGTGACTACCCGCTGACCTTCAGCGACATTCCCGGCCCGCGCAAACACTTCCAGGCCCATCTGAAACTGCGTGACGGCAGTCCGGTGACTCTCGACGTCACCCCATCGGTCATGCCCATGTCGCCCTGGTTGCCCTTTGTCCTGCTCGGTCAGTTGCTGCTGATGCTCGGCTGCGCCTGGCTGGCAGTGCGGATTGCCGTGCGCCCGTTGACCCGCCTGGCCCATGCCGTGGAAAACCTCGACCCCAATACCCACGGCGTACACCTGGACGAAGCCGGCCCGACCGAAGTGGCCCGCGCGGCGGCGGCCTTCAACGCCCTGCAGGCGCGTATCGCCGCCTATCTCAAGGAGCGCATGCAACTGCTGGCGGCGATTTCCCATGACCTGCAAACCCCCATCACGCGCATGAAGCTGCGGGCCGAGTTCATGGACGACTCCACCGAGAAGGACAAGCTCTGGCAGGACCTGGGCGAAATCGAACACCTGGTGCGTGAAGGCGTGGCCTATGCCCGCAGCGTGCATGGCGCCACCGAAGCCAATTGCCGCATCGACCTCGACGCCTTTCTCGACAGCCTGGTATTCGACTATCAGGACACCGGTCAAGCCGTGGAGCTGATCGGCAAGAACGGCGGGCTGATCGACACCCGCCCCCATGCCCTGCGACGCGTATTGGTCAACCTGGTGGACAACGCACTGAAATTCGCCGGCAGCGCGCAGATCGTTATCACCCCCCAGAAAAACCGACGATTGTCGATCCTGGTCCTGGACCGCGGTCCGGGTATAGCCCAGGCGGAACTGGAAGAAGTCCTCAAGCCCTTCTATCGCGTGGAAAGCTCGCGCAACCGCAGCACCGGTGGGACCGGCCTGGGCCTGGCCATCGCCCAGCAACTGGCAACCGTCATGGGCGGCACATTGACCCTGAGCAATCGTGATGGCGGAGGGCTGTGTGCGGAACTTGAGCTGAACATGGGCGATACGCCCGCGGGTTTCGCGACGCGTTAAAATCCTGCAAGCTGAGCCAACCGGCACCAACCACCTGGGTGCCTGATTTAGCTATGCTAGGAACACGCGTGCGCGCGAAGCCTTTCTGGTGCAGCCGGCGCCTTAGCAGCCCGGCGACATCGCCTTGATGGAATAAAGCATGACCCAACGATCGGTAATCAACGCCTCGGTTAGCCCCAAGGGCAGCCTCGAAACCCTTTCCCAACGTGAAGTGCAGCAACTGAGCGAAGCCGGCTCCGGCAGCATCTACACATTATTCCGCCAGTGCGCCCTGGCCATCCTCAACACCGGCGCCCATGTCGACAATGCCAAGACCATCCTCGAAGCCTACAAGGATTTCGAGATCCGTATTCACCAGCAGGATCGTGGGGTCCGCCTGGAACTGCTGAACGCCCCGGCCGATGCCTTCGTTGATGGCGAAATGATCGCCAGCACCCGCGAAATGCTCTTCAGTGCCCTGCGCGATATCGTCTACACCGAAAACGAACTGGAGAGCCAGCGCATCGACCTGGACAGTTCCCAGGGCATCACCGACTACGTTTTCCACCTGCTGCGCAACGCCCGCACCCTGCGCCCCGGCCTGGAGCCGAAAATGGTGGTGTGCTGGGGCGGTCACTCCATCAGCACCGAGGAATACCAGTACACCAAGAAGGTCGGCCACGAACTGGGCCTGCGCAGTCTGGATGTCTGCACCGGTTGCGGTCCTGGGGTGATGAAGGGGCCGATGAAAGGCGCGACCATTTCCCACGCCAAGCAACGCATCACCACCGGCCGCTACCTGGGCCTGACCGAGCCGGGGATCATCGCCGCCGAGGCACCGAACCCGATCGTCAACGAGCTGGTGATCATGCCCGACATCGAGAAACGCCTTGAGGCGTTCGTGCGGGTGGGCCACGGCATCATCATCTTCCCGGGCGGCGCCGGTACGGCCGAAGAATTCCTCTACCTGCTCGGCATCCTGATGCACCCGGACAACCGCGAACTGCCGTTCCCGGTGATCCTGACCGGCCCGCGCAGCGCGGAAGCCTACCTTCAGCAACTGAACGCCTTTGTGGTCGCGACCCTGGGTGAAAAAGCGCAGAAGCACTACGAAATCATCATCGACAACCCGGCCCAGGTGGCCCGGCAGATGGCCCACGGGTTGAAGGCGGTCAAACAGTTCCGCCGCGAACGCAATGACGCCTTCCACTTCAACTGGCTGCTGAAGATCGATGGCGGCTTCCAGCACCCGTTCGATCCGACCCACGCCAATATGGCGAGCCTCAACCTCAGCCGCAGCCTGCCCCCCCACGAACTGGCGGCCAACCTGCGCCGGGCGTTTTCCGGGATAGTCGCCGGCAACGTCAAGGACAAGGGCATCCGCCTGATCGAGGAGCACGGCCCCTACGAGATCCATGGCGACGCGGCGGTGATGCAACCGCTGGACAAGCTGCTCAAGGCCTTCGTTGAGCAACACCGCATGAAGCTCCCCGGTGGCGCGGCTTATGTGCCTTGCTATCGCGTAGTGAGCTAAACCTGCGACAACGATCTGTTTGTATCTGCCAAGCCGGTGCAAACAGATCGCCCTCCTGCGCCCACCACATCGCCCCCGTAGGACCCGTCCCAAAAGCCCTCAGGAAACGTAAACAAGCCCGAAAACCCTATTGAACGCCCCGGCAAAACCCTTCACTCTTGACGCTCAACATCAGTGCAACTATATTTAGTTGCAGCAAGGAGGCTTGGTGTCCAAGAATGAAAAATTGCTCGCTAAACTGCTCAACCCCTGGTCGAGCTTTACCTGGACGGAACTGGTGACGCTATTGGGTCACTTTGGTTACCGCCGGCTTGAAGGCTCAGGCAGCCGGGTCAAATTCGACAACGGTGACCCGCAGGCAGCGATCAACCTGCACAAACCTCATCCTGGCAACGAGCTGAAAACCTATATCAAGCGTCAGGTGATTGATCACCTGCGTTCAGGAGGACTGATTTCGTGAGTAATCAGATGCATTACAAAGGCTATTACGGCTCCATCGAAGCCAGCGTCGAGGACAACTGCCTGTTCGGCAAGCTCCAGTTCATCCGCGCGCTGGTAAGTTATGAGGGGCAAACCGTGGCGGAACTGGAAACGGCGTTCAAGGAGGCCGTTGACGACTACCTCGACACCTGCAAACAGTTGAACCAGGCGCCCGAGATGCCCTGCAAGGGCTCATTCAACGTGCGCGTGGGTCACGATCTCCATCTGGCCGCCGCGTTGACCGCGACGCGCCAGAAGGTGACGCTCAATGACCTGACCCGTCAGGCCCTGAGCGAGTATCTGCTGCAGCATGCCTGATCGACTCAGGCAGAGGCCCCTGAGCAAGCCTCAGCGAGTCGCGACCACGAACAACCTGGGAAACGGCAACAGCACCGTTCCGTCGGCGAGCGCCGGGTAAGCCCCGGTGATCGCCGTCAGGTAAGCTTGCAGAAATGCCGCTTTCTGCCCCTCATCCAAGGGTGCCAGGTACGGCCGTAGCGCCGAGCCCTTGAACCACTCCACCACGGCGGCATGACCGCCGGCCAACGGGTGGTGATAGGTGGTGCGCCAGACATCCACGTGACTGCAGTGCGGACGCAACAGTTCGTAATAGAAACTCGCGTCGTGCCGCGGCGGGTGCCGAACCGTCGCGATCTTGTCCGCCCACGGTCCGCTGGCGGCCACTTCCCGCGCCAGCCGGTGCGATGGCTCCTGCATATTGTCCGGAGTCTGCACCGCCAGGCTGCCACCAGCCGCCAACTTGCTCACCAGATGGGGATAGAGCGTGGCGTGATCCGGCACCCATTGCAGCGAGGCATTGGCCAGGATCACATCGAAGGTTTGATCCGGGTTCCAGGTGGCGATATCGGCGAGTTCGAAATTCAACGCGGGCAAGCGCGCCCGAGCACTGACGAGCATATCCTCGGAGCTGTCCATGCCGGTGACCCGCGCCTCGGGAAAACGCTGGGCCAGGACTTCGGTGGAGTTGCCCGGACCGCAACCCAGGTCGACAGCCACGCCGACCGTGCCAGTAGGGATGGCGGCCACCAGATCGCGGACGGGACGGGTGCGCTCTTCTTCAAATGTCGAATACTGCTTGGCTGACCAGGTCATCACGCTTCCTCTTGTGTGTGGGGAGTGAGCACAAGCGTAGGTTTTGCACGCCATGATGACAAATGCTAATAATGACAAGCTGCCATACTGAAAAGGTATCGAAATGCTAGAGCTGCGTCGCTTGCATGCGTTTGTCGTGATCGCTGAAGAAGGTCATATCACCCGGGCGGCGGAGCGTCTGCATATGCAACAACCACCCCTCACCCGCCTGCTGCAGAAGCTGGAGGCCGAGATGGGCGTGGCGTTGATGGAGCGCCTGCCACGGGGTGTCCGTCCGACCACGGCAGGCCTGGCGTTGCTGGAAGAAGCCCGTGCTGTCTTGGCACGGGCCGAGGGCGTGACCGAGGTGGTGCGTCGCGCTGCCCGGGGTGAACAGGGGCGACTTGGTATCGGCTTCACCAGTTCGGCAGCGCTGCACCCGTTTGTGCCGGGCGTGCTGCGGCACTTTCGCGAGGCGTTTTCCGGCGTTTCGGTGATTCTGGAAGAAGCCGGCACCGGGGAGTTGATGGATGCGCTGGTGCACGAACGCCTGGATGCCGCCTTCGTGCGCTCGCCCTTGAGCGGTACACCGACCTTGCAGGCCGAGCCGATTCTGGTCGAACCGATGTTGCTGGCACTGCCGATGGATCATCCCCTGGCACAGGACAACCGCGTCCCCCTGCCCTTGTCCGCGCTCGCCGGTGAAGCCTTTGTGCTGTATCGACGTCGGGTGGGATTGGGGCTCTACGACGCCATTCTGGTGGCGTGTCGCGAGGCGGGATTCAGCCCACAGGTGATTCAGGAAGCCCCACGCATGGCCGCCACCCTGAGTCTGGTCGCCGCCGGCCTGGGGGTTTCCATCGTCCCGGCCTCGATGCAGCGCCTGCGGGGCGACGGCATTGCCTATCGCGCGCTGTCACAGTGTCCGGGACTGATCGCACCGCTGCACCTGGCGACCCGCGTGGGCGATAGCTCGTCGGTGCTGCGGCGATTTCGGGAGTTGGTGATCGAGGCGGCGGCAATGGAGACCCCATCAGCGCAAATCTGAAAGCACTGGCACTTTCAATTATCCGGCATTTACCGGACTCTATTCGATAAATGCCGTATAAAAAGAGGTGTCCCCATCATTCCTCTCACCCCCCTCAAGACACGTACAGCCAAGGACCAGCGGCTGACTATCAATGATAGCGACCCATTGCTTCGTGCGGTTCGCATCACCGCCATAGCGAATACGCTTTTCGGCAATGATGAGAAAGCCAAGCGCTGGTTGTCCAAACCCAAGGAACACTTCTCGGGGAAAAGTCCCATGACCATGCTGTCGACTATTCAGGGAACCCGTCAGGTAGAGGAAATGCTCATACGTCTAGCGGAAGGTCTTACCTTTTAACCTAGAGCGTTTTCCGACCTGTCGAGACGTACCCACGCCGTACGTCCCGTGTGAGTGGCTTCAGGAATCAACGCGCAAATTGGCATTGGCCCGCTGCAGAAAGTCCACAAAACGCTCCACCTCCTCATCACTGAAACCCGCCAGCGCCTTGATATTGCCCTCCCACAGAATCTCTTTCGCCTGCGGTATCCGGGTCAGCGCCAGCTCGGTCAACTCCACGATCTGGATGCGTTTGTGCTCCGGATCGGGCCGGCGGCGGATCAACTGGTCCCGCTCCAGACGAGCCAGGGTCTGGGCCATGGACGGCTGCTCGACCTGCAACAAACGCGCGAGCTCAGCCTGGGTCCGCGCTTCCCCCCGCTGCAGCGCACCCAACACCGGCATGCTGGCCATGCCGATTCCCAGAGGGCGCAAACGCACCTCGGCCTGCCGGATCAACTCGTGCGACACACGCTTGATCAGGAAGGACGGCACCCGGTTCAGCTCCGAATAGTTCATGTTGCGACCCCTTGTCATAGGCACCTATGCTAATTCATCATAGGTGCCTATGACAAACCGCGCTCTGGAATGACACCATGGTCTCGACTCCACGTATCGCCATCGTCGGCGCCGGCCTCGGCGGCTTGATGCTCGCCCGTATGCTGTACCTCAAAGGCGTGCCTTTCCTGATCTTCGAGCGTGATGAGTCCATCTCGCAGCGGCCACAGGGCGGCATGCTCGACCTGCACGTGGAAACCGGCCAATACGCGCTGCGCCTGGGCGGGTTGTTCGAAACCTTTCAGCAATTGGCCCGCTACGAAGACCAGGGCCTGCGGCTGTTCGACCAACACGGTACGTTGCAGATGGAAAAAGCCGATGCTGCCAGCGGCGACCGCCCCGAGATCGATCGCGGCCAGCTCAGGGAGCTGCTGCTGGAATCGATCCCGGAAGACACTTTGCGCTGGGGCCACACCCTCAGGGAAGCCGGACAACAGGACGACGGCTATACCGAGCTGCGCTTCGACAACGGCCTGAATCAGCGCTTTGAGCTGGTGGTCGGCGCCGACGGTGCCTGGTCCAAGGTGCGCGCTCTGGTCTCGACAACACAGCCCGCGTTCACCGGACTCACCTTGCATGAACTGTCGATCCCCGACGCCGATGCCCGTTATCCTGAGGTGGCGCAACGGGTCGGGCGCGGCATGCTGATTGCCAAGGGCAAACGCCAGACAATCTTTGCCCAACGCAACGCAAACGCCCATATCCGCGTGTATGCCGCCTTGCATCGGCAGGTAACAGCGCACGAAGCAAAAACCAGGAGCGACCTGCTCCGAGACTTCAAGGGTTGGGACGCCTCCTTGCTGCAACTGATTCACGTAGCGGACGAACCTGTACGCCCCTGGCCGGTTCATGTGCTGCCGATCGGCCATCGCTGGGAGCACCGCGACGGCGTTACCCTGCTGGGCGATGCCGCGCACCTGATGCCACCCGCCGGCGAAGGCGCCAACCTGGCGTTGCGTGATGCGGTGGACCTGGCGGATGCGCTGCTGGACGACCAGGACTGGAAAGCCGCGGTTCGAGCCCATGAACGGGTGATGTTCGAGCGCGCCGCCCTCGCCGCCGCCGAGGCCGACAAAATGATGATGGCCGACTCGGTCGAAGAGAACCTGGAACTGATGAAAAGTCATCTGGGCGCCGAAGCCTGAGCCACACTCGATCGACATCGGCAATTGACAAACCCGGCGCCAGCTTTTAAAAATGGACGCCTGATCCAGGGTGTAAACAAACATGTACGCAACGCTCAACCTCATTGCTGTCGCCGTTGGCTTGAATGCCAAGGCCCCGGCATGCGTTGCGTTTGCCCCTAAATCGAAGAAACAGTCGCTCATGTGACCGGGGCGCGCTGTCCCGTCAGATGAGCTGACAGGACATTGAGCGCGACGACGGGTCACCCCTCCTCTTCTGCCAACTTCCTTCTACGCTTCTGACGGTGACGACACGGTCAACCATCAGGAGAAAGTGCATGTCATCGTTTCAAGGTATCTGGGTCCCCCTCGTTACGCCGTTCGTGAACCAGGCCATCGACTTCGTCACCTTGCGGCGGCTGGTCAGCCATCTGCTGGACAGCGGCGTCAACGGCATCGTGGTCTGTGGCACCACCGGGGAAGCCGCCGCACTGGGCAAACATGAACAGCTGGCGGTGCTGGATGCCGTACTGGAGCTGGTCCCGCCACAGAAGGTGGTAATGGGCCTGGCGGGCAACAACCTCAGCGAGTTGCTGCAGTTCCAGAGCGAGATACTCAAGCGCCCCCTGGCCGGGCTGCTGGTGCCTGCGCCCTATTACATCCGCCCGTCCCAGGCCGGCCTGGAAGCGTTTTTCAAGACTGTCGCCGATGCCTCCAGCGTGCCGATCATTGTCTACGACATTCCCTACCGCACCGGGGTGAGCTTCGAGCAGGCAACCCTGCTCAGAATCGTCGCCCATGAGAATATCGTCGCCATCAAGGACTGCGGCGGCAACCTGAACAACACCCTGGCGGTGCTGGCCAGCGGCCTGGTCGATGTGCTGTGTGGCGAGGACAACCAGATGTTCAATGCAATGTGCCTCGGCGCAACCGGTGCAATTGCGGCTTCGGCGCATATCCATCCCGAGTTGTTCGTTCAGTTGTACCGGCAGATCCAGGAGCAGCAGCTCGCAGCTGCCAGGACGACATTTTTCCAACTGACGCCGCTGATCCAGGCCCTGTTTGTCGAGCCCAACCCTGGTCCGGTGAAAACCGCCCTCGCTCTTCAGGGGTTGATTCGTGACGAACTGCGCGCGCCCATGCAAACCAGCAGTGAAGCCACGGCCCAGCGCCTGAACAGCATCCTCGCAACGCTCAAGTCCAACGCGCGGTAGAGGTCGGACCAGCGACCCGGGTAGGATATCCGCACTTACGTCATGGATCAGAAAAGGAAGTCGAGATGTTCTACCGGATAGCGGCCGACGGGCTGGTGTCGTTTCACCTGCTGTTCATCTTGTTCGTGCTGTTTGGCGGGTTGCTGGTGCTCAAATGGCGCCGGTTGATCTGGTTGCACCTGCCCGCCGCGACCTGGGGTGTGATTGTCGAAGTCTTTCACCTGGAATGCCCGCTGACCCGCTGGGAAAACCTTTTTCGCCAGGCCGCCGGACAAGGTGGCTATGGCGAGGGTTTTATCGAGCACTACCTGATTCCGCTGATCTACCCCGCCGGGCTGACACCGACGATACAGCTTGGCTTTGGCGCCTTGGTGCTCTTGCTCAACCTCACGGTTTACCTGCATCTGTTCAAAACCCGCCGCCTGAAAGCCGCCCTCTAGACACCTCACCGAGAAGCTGCGACGAAACAGCGCGTTGCTCCCCAGCGGATTGACCGACCGCAAAAACCACCATATAGTGTGCCAACTTCACATAAAAACACTACATGATGTGCCATGCTTTTCCTACGGCACCTCTCATCCCCCTGGAGCGCCAGGGTTTTCCAATGCCTGCTTGTGCCGTGAATCCTGTTGAACGGGAGCTCCAAACACGTGTCTACCTGCCTGACAAACAGGCAGTGAACCAGGCCTACCCACACCCCCACACAAGGAACATCCGATGCTCAGCTGGGACGAATTCGACAAGGAAGAAGGCGCAGCCGCCATCAAGGGCGCCAACGCCGGCCACGCCAGCGAAGCCAACATGGACCGCCTCGACAGCGCCGGTGGCGCCGCGGCCCAGGAGGCCCGTGCCGTGACCGCTTCCGACTCGGCTGCCATCGCCCGCGCCAAGGCGGCCCTCGATGCCCTGGACGTT
>NZ_JALLIZ010000035.1:0-18699 GCF_023242345.1 Pseudomonas sp. MWU12-2037
TTGGATTGGCGAGTCTTTGCCGCATAGGCCTTCTTGGCTTCAAGGCTGATAGCGCCCATTGCGTTGGACCTCAATTGTGTTCATCGAGTAATTAAAAGAGATCAAGCTGCCAAGTGCTTGATCTCTTTCAGCGCAACGACCTCAATCAATCGGGCGGTTGTCCAACGCGGACGATAGCTGACGGGATGGGGACGCCCCCTCAAGCAGCGCATCCACCACAGCCCGCGCCACCTCCACCGAATGCAGCATGCCCCAGAACAACGCTCGCTCGACGGGGTTGGTATGCAGGCTGATTTCATCGCCATTGAGTTCTGCCGTTTCCAGCAAATTGGAAACGTAGGTCAGTGCGTCCTGAGCAGTGATGCCCGGTTGGATGGCAAACAGCGTGGGTTTGTATGGAGCTTCGGGGATGACGGGCTTGGAGCAGGTGAACGCGAGGGTATCGAGCAAACGGGGAGTGTTTGCCAGAGCTGATTCGAGCTCGTTAGTTTGCGCAGGTACATTGCCCAGTCAGCGATATTGAGATGATCATGGCGTCCGCACCTTAACAAGGAGTCTCACAAATTTTCTCAAAATTCAGTCCTGCCTTCTGGGCTGGTCCATAGGAATTCTACGCGCTACCCTGTCGAGCTAAAGTGTGCAGGTAGAGCTGAAATGGAACAGAAAGTTACGGTA
Source organism: Pseudomonas sp. MWU12-2037 (assembly GCF_023242345.1). Classification (NCBI taxonomy): domain Bacteria; kingdom Pseudomonadati; phylum Pseudomonadota; class Gammaproteobacteria; order Pseudomonadales; family Pseudomonadaceae; genus Pseudomonas; species Pseudomonas sp. MWU12-2037. Next base: position 676 of record NZ_JALLIZ010000035.1, read on the forward strand.
GACGGGAAGACTGTCGAGGTTCAGGTTTATGAAGATGGTGAGGGCGGTTGGCTGATCGAGATTGTCGATGAGCACTGGAACTCCACTTGCTGGGAAAATTCCTTCGAGACAGCGGATCTAGCATTCGCGGAAGCAATGCGGGCTATAAACGAAGAAGGGATTGATGGGTTCATCGGAGCCGGTGGAAACACTACTCATTGAGTTGATGTCAACGCCAACCCAAAACTGACCCCTTGGAGGTGACAAGTTGAGCCCAAGCTCCGATGAGGCGGCCTAAAGCGCCTGAGTCTGGAGGGCCTCTAGAAGGGCGCCAAGCGCTTGAGCGACATCAGGAGAAAGGTGATGCTGGAGCTTTCATTCACCTGTATCTACGAATTTGAGAGAGATTCAGTTGAACCACAACAGTCAGTTGGAACCAGACTCTCCCGCAAGCGTGTACTCAGCACACGCGTATCTGCAAAAAACATTTCCGTCAGGGCATATTTCTTGCCTATGATCCTGACTTCAAATTAGGGAAGAGCACCTCAGTTCAAGGTCACCCCCAATCCACCTGTAACACCCAACGCTGAAACCATCGATCCTCGTATCGCCGACCGAGCTTTGTCTCACTACAACATCGGTCCGAATGCAGGTTCAAAACCGACCCCTGTCGCCGTGTGGCATGATCATCGACACGACCCCGGGAGTCAGGAAGACGCCCTGGCCAATGTCTACTCCATTCTGCAATCCGCTGCTGCAACAGCCTATGAAAACGCCGACAACCAAACCGGTTCGAACCGCAAGGTGGCGATGGGTGTGGTGCACCTGATTGAGCTGGCACAGCTGAAGATGGATTCGGTCATGGATGGACAGGCCGTCGGCTTCAGCAGTTGACAGCGCTCTGCAGATGAACGGGAAGCTTGGCTTCCCGTTTTTTTGATCACGACTCAGGTTTTCGGTTGCAGGGCAACATTGAGCATCAGTGCCAATCCTTAAGGCAGTGCATACATTGTCGAGCTTTCCAGGTTCTCAGTTGCCCGCCGCAGAACGAGCAATGGGCGATTTTCTGTTTGCAGATCGGAATCATCCGGTGCCGGAAGTACTCCCAAACGATGGCTGGGTCGATACCCTCACGCCTGACTATCTCGTCGACCACAGCCTGTTCGCCCTGCTCGTGAAATGCACCGATAACCGCTAGCGTTTCGACGGAGGGGCAGTAATTGGTGATCGTGTCTGCGCACCGGTCACAGAGACGATGGCCGAGCTGACGGGTCATGGGTTTCAATCCTTTTAGAGCGTGTCGTCATTGCACTGCGGGAGCCTATTGATGCGAAGGTATGCTGCAGCCCCAGGGGCCTTTTCCTCAACAACCGCCCTCCCCTGATGATCTCTCATGTGTCGAGCCGGTGGTCGGTATCGAAAGTTACCTGATCCGAAAAACACGGGAGATCACGGTGCCGGCCTTTTCGGCATCGGCCTCATACAGCCCCTGGAGAACGGATTGGTCAGCGAGTTGATGCAGACGAAAATGGTTGTAGAAAGCCTGACCCAGTCGCTGCTGATCAAACGCCCCTTGCTCCCATAGGTCGAGAAACTCGTCGTAACTGACGCTCTCGATTTCCAACTAACGTTTCCTGCGCCTGCGTGCTTGAACCGAGGGTGGATGAGCGGCATCTGCAAGGTAGTAAAGGATGTACCCCGAGTACACCAGAGAGCCTGCTGCCACCTCTTCTTTGAAACACTCCTTGAGTGCGTCCTCTGTGGCAAAGCCGTACCCCGGCAATTTCGAGTCGGCAAAGCCAGTGAGACGCCATACGTCGAACCCATCGATTTCACCTTGATCCCCAAAATCAAAATCTACTGCGCCCGTGGAGAGGCTCACTGCGCATCCGTAGCCATGCTTGTAGTACTGAATCCCACCTTCAAGCTCGCCGCGGTTGGGAATATCAGTTCCAACCCAATCCGTGCAAGTAGAAGGTAGAGGAATACCAGATCGCTGCATGAGCTCCACAGCCATTTGGACGCTGGCCTGGTAGTCAGAAATCAAACGGGCAAGTTGCTTGTTCATGAGGCCTCGGGTTGTAGGGAGAGCGGACCGTCCTCGCAGGAAGTCGAGTGAGCTCGAAGAGCAGCATCTATGGTTGTTTCACCCAAGGCTAACGCGCAACTGTTTGGCAGTCATAGTCCTGATGCGACAGTTGCAATCACGCTTCTTTCTCCCGGCTCTTGCCCACATGTGTGAGCGAGGAGCGACCCCATGTGAAGCCGACTCCACCGACGTTAGCTATCCGGTGAGCTGAATCACAGCCGCTAGATGGGCTTGATCGACACCAACTCGAAATACCGGAACTTCTTCTTTTTGGTTTCGGTCTTGGCCTCCTGCTCCGCGATGAAAGTGCTCAGGGTATTGGCATCATTATAGGAAACTGCTTTTGAAGCACATTACTGTTTAGCTAGTGGGTCACTCCTGAGTTAGTAGGGCCAAGCCCAGCGCGATAAATGTGGTCCCGCTTATTCGATTAACGATTCGCTGGAACTTCGGGGACATAAGGTCTCCAGCAATCGCACCGAGCCGATGTACTCCAAGCATCAAAGCGATGTCCCATGTGACCTGTAGAGTAACAAAGGTGGCCCCAAGAATCAGCAATTGGGTTTCCATGTGACCGAGCTCCGGATCAGCGAACTGAGGAACGAGCGAAACGTAAAACAGTATAGCCTTTGGATTCGCGGTTTCGACTATGAACCCTTGTAAAAGCGGTGTTGCCGACGTTTCTATTTTGCAAGAATGTTTGGTCTCGGGGCGGGTAAAGAACGTGCGAACCCCAAGTGCGACAAGATATGTGCACCCGATAAACTTCAGAGCAACGAATGCGGCCGGATATGCTGCAAAGAGCTGGGCTACTCCGAACGCGAGCGCCATGGTGATAGTAAGCCCGCCGAGCGCCATGCCAAGTGCGTTGCGCCAGATCACTTGTCGAGAGCTGCGCATTCCGACGGCGATTGCATAAGCAAAACTTGGTCCTGGAACGACAAGAACGATAAGGCTCGTGAGGATAAACGAAAGATACAGATGTGCATTCATTGAGTAAGTTTTCGATGCGTCGAGGGTTCAGCCCGCAGGAGGCGGGCCATATTTACTTTTTTCTACCTCAGACCTCGGCGTAGCGTTCTATGCCCTGGCGAAGCAGTTCGAGGGCGTTGTGGGTGACCGATTCCGGGTAGCCGGTCGGGATACGGATGTGCGCACCTTGGGCGCCTGAATAATTGCTCGCCGTGGCAAGCACTAGGCCGTACTCGCCCAACATTTGATCGGCGAAACCCTCGATGTCGTGTACTGGCAGGCTGACGAACACCTGGGTGCCCGCAGGCGGCAGCGATGCATAGTTCGACAGGTGGCGGCCGAGGAACTCTCGGACGACGGCGCGGCTGTTGACCACTTGTTGAAGTAGTGGCGCGTTTCCCATCGAGATCAAGGACGCGGCCTTCGTTTGCGCAGGCGAGCAGACGGCGACACACTCAATCTCCAGCATCCCCGCCATTGCCTCGACATTGTCCGACGAGGAGGTTACCCAGCCGATCCGCAAACCAGGCGAGCCATAGTTCTTCGACACTGAATTAACTGTGTAAAGTAACGAAAGATCGCTTGTACAGGCAAATGGTGAGCGTATCTTCTGGTCGTCGAAGATGAAGGAGTCGTACACCATATCCAGCACCAGCGAGATGCCGCGCTCGGCCAAACTCGGCACCAGCTTCTCCATAAAGGCGTCTGAGTAAATCCCACCCAATGGATTATGTGGAAAGTTGAGGTACACCAGGTTGGTGTCTGCGCGGCATACAGCTAGGATCTCTTCGACGGTAGGGAAGGCAGCACTCATCTGATAGTAGATCAGATCGTAACCGATGGCTTCCAGCAGGGCGGGGACGGCGCCGAATACCGGAGCTAAGCACACCGCTGAGCCAGCCTCGGCGCTGAGGCGCTTGATCTGGCGAAACACGAGCGACAAGCCGTGCATTCCGCCATTGGTGACGAGGAAATTCTCGCCTGACAAATCCAGCCCGTACAGCGCGTTGTCGCGGGCGCAGATGGTGTTGATCAATGGTGGGGCGCCATTGCAGTCGGCGTATTGAAAGATGTCGTTGCTGGCGGCAAACGGAGTCGGTGCCGCTGCATCTGGCCATACCGGAACATTCTCCAAGAAGTAGCAAGCCGACTCTCGCAGCTCCGAACGAGCGTATTTCAGGCGCTGCTGAAGCACACTCAGGCAGCTATCTGGTCGGACAATTTGATGGCGTTTGTTGTATGCCAAGGTCATGCCCTCCGCAGCAGATAGCCGATTTCCAGGCCGGTTGAGTCAACCTGGTCAGACGTCGTCTCGCGGGTGACCAAGGACAAGCCAGCCTCGGCGAAAATATCCAGCCAATCAGCATCCTGCACCAACAATTGATTGGTGAAGCAATGCAACAGATAGTAAGGGTTGTAATAAGCGAGCGCTAGGCCGTGGCGCATTGTGCCGGCATTATCAAATTGGTTGTCGACTTCGATAATGATCAAGTTGATTGCAGGGAAACGGTAAACAATCTTTTTCAGGAAGTTGACCACTGCCGGTCGGCCGGCCTGGCCAAGGATCTCATGCAGCACAAAACCAAGCACGATGAAATCGGGCTTGAAATCAAAATCCGAATCTAGGAATTCGACTGCCCCGCTGTGGCTGATGTGAACTCGATGCGACAGACCTTCTTTCTCGATCAAGTCTACAGCCTCCTCGAAGCCTCCGCGGTCCGGTTCGGCACCCCAAGCTTGGATCTGCGGAAGCGCCTTGCAGAATTCGGCGAGGTATCGACCGTTTCCGCAACCCAAGTCCAGCAGTTTTGTGCATGTACCGGGAGCTTTGGCCATCAAAGACTTGGTTAAGGGGATCGCGTCAAAGTGGCTGATACCACAGCTACCTACACCGACCTTAGTTGCGTCGCGGGTGGCCCAACCAGCGCCCTCTTGAAGGCGTTCTCCAATTTGTAGAAAGGTTGTGGCATAGCCGCCGACCAACATCACATACCAGCCTTCGAATGGTGCCAGCGCGTGACCATTTTGTGACAACGAGAAACCGTCTATTGTTTCCAGAAGAATCCCTTCGTTCTTCAGGTACCTGAATAAACCAAGTAGTTTCTCTTTAGTCATTCCGAGCTCATTACAGGCCAAATCCAACGAGGCAACCTTGTATTTACTCAGCAAGGAAAATAATTTTGTATCGAACAGATGATAAATTGAGATAGCTAGAACGAACTGCCGAATCGGTTCGATGCCCTTAATAAGGGTTGTCTCAAAGCCAGTGTTTTCGCTTCCTATAGAGTCAAGCAGATTCATTGCTTACAACGTCCATTTGGTGATTGATTATTCCATTAATGCTCGTATTTTTACACAAAATACAAAAAGAGTGTCAATAAATTTCTCACACAAAGTCAGCTCCCCATCCTGATGTTGCTAGGTTTTGTACGAAAAGTCGGAGCGGGTAGAATTGCCGCCATGACTGGCTGGAGGCCCGCATGGCAAAGCGTTACGAACTCTCCGACGCATCGTGGGATTTGATTAAAGATCTGGTTTCTCCAAAACAGAAAATTGGCCGCCCACGCAGCGATCATCGCCTGATACTCCATGGAATTCTGTGGATCCTGTGTTCGGGCGCTGCCTGGCGTGATCTGCCGGAACGCTTTGGGCCTCGGTCAACGGTGTATCAGCGATTTCGGGACTGGCGCTGTTTCGGATGGAGCGCTTCCGGCAAGCTGGAGGTGGGCATTGCCACCCGCTGGATCAGCGAGAGCCAACCAGTGAGTTTCGCCCTGGGAGACTTCCGCGGAGCACTGGAGGGCTTTGAAAACTTGCTTAAAGAACAGGCCTGCCAGTGATGGAGCCCGTTAGCGACCAGACATTTCCCATTCCCCAAACGGCCGTATGTGACCTGGCGCCGACCCTGGCGAACAGCCGCGTCGGGTAGACTTCTGCCGATCACGACAGGACGAAGTCGACCCACTATGGAACAATCTAAAAATGATCAAAAAGGTATCGAGCAATGACAGAAAGCACTGACGAATCCTTCTATGACCGCGCAGACGCGCACATACACTTGTCAAACGAGCAACTGAAGGCGTTCGAAAACCTTGGCAAGGTAAGCGCATCGATGATGTTTGGCACCACCCGATTCAATGCTTGGGCAAGCGCTCAGAGCTTCAAATCTGGTGCGGAGATGGCCCAGGCTCGCGAGGCGATGTTGAACTATTTCTGCGAGCAATACCGGATGATGCTCGAGGACAATCTCGACGACCATATCAACAATTTCACCCAATACATGAAGACGGAAAACGCTTAAATGATCCGTCGCCTTTGGTGATCGCCCGCGCTGAGTCCAAGCGGTGTGAAAACGTGGTAGATACTCAAAGGCCTTCCGCAAGGCGGCAGAAATTTCTCCCGCAGTGGTATCCAGCCGCAAATCAAGAAATAATCACACAACACTTCCGCTCTGCAAGGATCGCTCGCGCTATGACTTATGTTCTGTTGTTAAAGGTTTTCGCAGCGGTAGTGGGCACCCTATTGAGCCTGTGGCGGATGATTCGAATTCTGCGCATGACCGAAGGCTCTATCGTCGAAGGCCAGATCACCTACGTTGAAGGAAAGCCGGGGCGCGGTGGCAGCGCCCTTCTGACCTTCAGCTACAGCGCCGAGGGCCAGCGCCTTCACAAAACCTGGGACGAAACCCTTGATGCCAATTCACGATGCAAACTGCTGGACGCCGTTGCGCGTTACAACATGGGTGATAGCGTCCCAGTCTGGTACGCAAAGGCCGACCCCGACGTTTGCTGCATTGGCGAACGGGTGCATCCGCTCAACTTCATCAAGAACAGGTTTTCGCAGTTGAGTGAGGATCTGACACGCCTGTTTCGTTGACCTGGATAGCAGTATGGCAGCTACAGGTCCCCCTGCGCCCGATCATTCGTTTTCTTCGAATTGACCCAGCAAAATAACTCGATATTCGTGCTACCGACGCTTTCGTAAGCTTCCCTCACCGAGCAAGACGCTCGGTTTTTGGGTTTGAAAGCTGAAGGAATATTGAAGTGTTTGACCGTTATCTGGATAAAAGTGTAACGCTGACTCCCACCGCCATCCCCGAACAGGGCGGCACCCTGGGCGCACTCGAATGGGCCTTGTCCAGCCCGCAGGAAAATCGCCCTATTCCGCTTTACGTAAATGCACTGCGTCAACTGCGCAAGGCGTTATCCGCGGCAGAATCGCGCTCAGTGCCCTTGCACCAAACCTCAACACCGGCCCTGTACGCACTTCGACTCTCGTACTCGCCATCGTTTTTCAAAATCAGATTGTCGAAATACACATTCAGCCGAAGCAGCCGGCAAAGCTCATTGTTACCGCTGGAGATCTCCTTGAACTCAGGCTTGGTGCCGACGTTGCTCTCCCCCCAAAGACTTCTCGCCATGGTCAGTTCCCCTCCCGGTGAGGATTGCCGTCTTGCCCCATTCGTTGACGGTAAACCTCATCCGCAGCTTCCACCTTGCAAGCACATAGGAACGCCTGGCGACTGATGCTATGGGTCAGGCTGATCTGCATGTTGATCACGATCCGCTGAAGCTCCAGCGCATGAAGCTCGGGCACCAGGCCAATCGAGGTGCGCTCATCGCGGATCAGCTCCGCCCACAGGTCTACGCCCATCTTGCTGCGATCCACCCGGCTCCAGCGCAGGTACGTCGTGCCCGCTCCCGTGGACTGTCTCGTCAATCGAATGGGCAACAACGTGAACGGATAACGCTCGGCTTGGGCCAGTACGCCCTGGATGGCCAACTCGATCAGACTGCCCGTCAGTTGACTGCACGCATCCCCGAATTCGACCAGCTCCCCCTTACCCTTAAAAGGCTTTAAAAGCCCTTTAAGGAAGGCTGTGTGTTCCAATGCCTGGAAGGCAGTGTGTTGCAGTGGCTGGAAGGCAATGTGTTTTGCACCATCCCCCGGTGCTGCCGAGTGATCACCACCAAAAGCATCTCCTGAAATACTCATGGCATCACCCTCCCAGGCGCTAGGAGTCCATCACTTTTCGCAACCAAACCAGCCCCCAAAAACACCTGGCTCGCCCCCGCATCGTCCCCAACCTCAGCCTCGTCCTCGATCTCGTCTTCAACGACCTCTGGCGGCCTTTCATCGCTCACCCGACGCCGAACAATCTGAGGCGCAAATTCAGAGCGCCGCGTGCCCGCCAACACATCCGCCGGCAACTCCCCAAGCCGCTCCTGGGCTTCACGCGCCACGGCATTGTTGGCAATGAAATCTTCACGCATCGCTCCGGAGAGCCTCGCCTGTTGAGCCAAGCTGAACAGGCTGCGCAACACACGACCACCGGCGTTGATCCAGCGCTCCATGTCCCTACGCCCCATCAACGCGGTGTGGTACGCCAACAGCACGCGAAGGACGATGTTGTCGTAGTCGATCAGCCGGTACACGGCCAAGAAACCCAACGGGGTATTGATGCACAGTGGCATCGTGACAGGGTGAACATTGAGGTTGTCACCCACTCGAGCCGACATGGGCAGCCGCCCCATCAGCTCATTCAGTTGATCCCACATCAGCGCCAACGCCGCCCTCGATTGCTCCAGCTTCTCGTGGATACGGATCATCCAGTAATCGGCATAAGGATCATCCTGCTCGGCCGCGCGCTTGATCTTGTTCATCAACCTGACAAAACCGTAGAGGCCGATAATGCCCTTCTTCCCTTCACCCGCCGGTCTGCCTTTCCAAATGCGGACCGCGTGGTGAGTGTGAAGCGTCAGCGCCATGGCACTGCGCAATGGACCGAGATTGAGTGGGAATGGATTGGCCATGAAAGGCTCCTGGCGCATTGAAGTCGAGACATCAGTGTCATCAGGAACGGGCGAGGCGTCAGTCGAAAAACAGGTTTACGTTGGATTCGTTTTAGTGGGCGAAGGTCGAGAAAAAGCTGAAAAAAGGGATGGAGCCAGCGAACCGCCTGCTGCCCCTACTGAAAACCTGCTTTTGATTATCCGACCTACAGCGAGCACCCAATTGATTCGCTGCGCCGGTCAATTGAGGCACTCGAAGAAGCTGGGATAAACACGAACTTCGCTTCCAAGCAGTTCAATCCCCCAAGAGGCCGCGGCCCCGTTTTTTTCAATCGGAAGCTGCGTAAGAACTCTATAAGGCTTAGCTAGCCTGGCCCAACGCCGGGCTCTTTTCGCTCGTGCGCCAGTCCCGATGTCGCTTGCAGGCAAGCAGCAGTCGATTGCGACACGCTCTGGCATTTTGCTACCGACTGCTTAGCAACTGCCCTACACTCAGATCAGCTGACGGATCAGCACCCTCTGGAAATAGCCCGGCCCAGTGCCGGGCTTTTCGCATCGCCCCCCCCCCCCTCGAACTGTCAGTGGCAGGCGACCAGCCAGATATGAGCCGAAAACAGTCCTCGAAAGCCTTTTACGTATTTTTGAAACGCGCTGGAGATACTCCAGAGGCGTAGGATGGCGTCGCGCAAAAATGGTAGAGCTGGCCAAGGAAATCCCGGGAAAAATAACTCCGAGGAATATTGCCAATGTCGCGCTGAGCCAAAGCCTCAACGCGAACCTCGGCCATAAATGGATTCGAGTGCAAACGCCGAAAACCATGGCGCTGCAACCTGCTTTCATTCCGCTGCCCTTGCAACCTATCGGAGCAAGGTTGTAAGCCACGTCGTCGACTATCCGCCTCGAAATCCCACACTCGCGCGGCACCGTCAAAGTGAACTGGCCGACCGAAAGCGCTGCTGCCTGCGCGACCTTTCTGCGAGACCTGTTGCGATGATCCGCATCGACTCCTTCTTGCTCGCCACCGAGCCGATGGGCATGCGCGCCGGCACCGGCACCGACACCGCGCTGGCGCGGGTGGCGTCGGTGGTGGATGGCGACACCACTCACTCTGGCACAGCGATACGATTATGGGCGGGGGCGTCCATCCCATTGCTTACGGCGCTGGAACAGTCGCTGCCGTTGCATCGTCAAGGCACCGCAGCAGAGGCGGACGCTGCGGTTGCTTTCCTAATGACCAATGGGTGTATGAACGGCGCCCCCTTGAATATCGACGGCGGCGCCAGACTGGTCTGAGCGGCCCAATCGCCACCCGTGCCAGTTCGATCAAACGAGCGGTTGTCTACGGTGATGCGTGATGGTGTGAGGTCGACCCTTCAAGCAGTGCATCCACCACAGCCTTCGCCATCTCTACAGAGTGAAGCATGCCCCAGAACAGAGACCGCTCCACCGGATTCGTATGCAGGCTAATTTCGTCTCCATTCAGTTCGGCTACTGCGAGCAATTTCGAAACGTAGGTCAGCGCGTCCTGGGCTTGGACGCCTGGCTGGATGGCAAAAATCGTAGGTTTGAAAGGGTCATCGTAATCGACGGTTTTAGAGAGGGTCAGACCGAGGGTATCGAGCAAGCGGGCCGCATCCGGTCGCGTTGGTTTCACAGAACCGTTGGAGACGGGAGGCGGATCGGGGGTGATTTTTTTAACCATGGTAAATCTCCTAACTGACTCAGGGATCTCCACTCCTGCTGCGACGCAAGGGTGGCGAACTGCACGCAGGTTCGCAGACCGGTCAGTTAGGACACCGGCAGGCATAAGCCTCCTGCGCACAGCCCGCCATAACGCAGACATAGAAAAGCCGCTTACGCGGCGCTGTGCGCCTAACTGACCGGGCTGCGAAACCCGTATCGCTGAATTTGCAGCGACAACAGGAATGTAGACCCGACAGCGAGCGCACACAACATTCTCCCACGACTAAAACACGTAGGAAATATTAGTTTTTCTGGAAGGCCATTTCTCGTCATTACCAGGCGCTGGCGAGTGACGAACGAGTAAGGGAAATCACTTACCAATCCGTCCGAAAACGATGGCATCAACTGGAGTAAAGGGCCGCCCATTCCTGAGCAGTCCGATGACGCCCCTGCAACGGGCTGGCTCCTTGAAGAATACGCCACAGAGACTCTTCGACGTCGCGACACAGGCTGTCGTACCACCGGGGAAAATGGTCAAAACGCCCAAGAGACCCATTCGATGAAAAACCTATTTGCCGCCGTTGGATTTTTTGTGGTGTTGAAAAAAAGCTACGAACTGTACCGCGAGTACAGTGAACTGAAGCGCGAGAGGGAAAGGCAGCAATCATCTCCCACCTGAACCAAGACGCTGAGCTATAGGCAGTACCTCAGATTTCACGCACTGCTGCAGCGCGACTTTTGTCTTATGCACGGCACAACGGATGGCATAATGCCACCCAACTCAGTAACATCGACTCCAAATTGGCGCCAGTCTGCTGGCCATCAATTGAGACGCAGAACAAGGTAGTTAACATGTCCCAAGCGAAGGATACGCTGCTCAGGCTATTCGCATTACTGCGCCTGATTCCCACCGAGCCGCAACGTATTGCAACACCCACTCTGCTCGAAAAGCTTCGCGACAAGGGCTTTTCCGTGACTTTGCGCTCGATTCAGCGTGACTTGAACCGATTGTCGATTCCATTCTCATTACAGTGCAACGATAGCGAGATTCCATTCCGCTGGAGCTTCACCCGGGACGCACCACTGAGACTGGAGGACATGGATGCATCCACCGCACTCGCGCTGTATCTGTCGGAAAGCCATCTGAACACCCTATTGCCACAGACCGTTCTGGACCAACTCGGTCCACAATTTCGACGCGCGCGCAATTTCCTGGGCGACCTCGGTCACAATGGATTGGCCGATTGGGCGCGACGAGTTCGTGCAATCCCCAACGGGAAAACTCTACTGCCTGCTGCGATCGCTCCCGAGGTATGGGGACAAGTATCTACCGTCTTGCTGGAGCGCAGACAGCTGGAAGTTTCTTATCGGAGCCGAAGTAAAGGCGAACTCAAGCAGTTTCGCTTGCATCCGGCGGGGCTGGTATCGCGGCATGCCATCAGCTACTTGCTGGCATCCGTGGATGGGTATGGTGACCTGCGCCAATTCGCCCTGCACCGCATCCAGCACGTCCGCGTGCTCGACGAACCAGCAGTGTTGCACGCCAGTTTTGATGTCGATAATTACATCGCGAGCGGCATATTCAGCCATCGCCAAACAGAGACCCAAGTGGAACTGGTTGCTGACGTTCATCCGCAGATTGCCTTCCTGCTCGGTGAGACCCCTCTGAGTCGCGAGCAGACTTTGAGCGATATGCCCTCCCACACCTGGAAACGTCTTCGCGCCCAAGTACCGCTGGATCGCGAAACTCTGTGGTGGATTTTCGGACTGAGCGACAACATTCGTGTCCATGCCCCACAGGTCTGGACTGAAGAGATCCGTCAACGACTGAGCTCAATGCGGGAGCTCTACCAGGATACGTAATTGAACTGCCGTGGACACAAGAGCTGTGCCACCAGATAGCGCTTTTCAGGATCATGCCTAAGGACGCCCCATGGAAAATGAACGCAAAAAGGCAATAACCCAGTCGGTCAGTCTGTGCCCTATCTGGCCCATGCAGGCCGCAGAAAAAATTGGCCGCATGGTTGGTGAAATCAATCAGGCTAACGCTATCCTGACCAAGGTTTCCACGACCGCACAAAATGCCGCGATCAAAGGCGGCTTCGCCGCGGAAACCTGGCATGCAGAGTCCTTCAATCTGGACGCGATACTCAAGGATAAAGACGTACGCGCTTTCACGGACAACTTCGCCAATACGCCCCTCGCAAAACACGATATGACCCACGACATCGTCATCATGAAAGGCGATGAGCAACTGTTGGGCGCACAATTGAAATATTTCAAGAATGCAGATGCGACGCAAAAGGCGTTTCGCTCTACCAGGGACGGTGTTCATAGCTATAAAGACAGCGATCTGTTCCTTGGCCCTTCTGATCAGATCGAAGGCGTCAGGCTCTCCGCGCAACGGGATGTGCTAAAAAATCAGCAAACGCGCCCAGAGGTTTCCCAGGCTGCCGAGAAAGTGCGTGATAACACAGCTGGACATCTCGATACAGAGGGCGTCCAGTCCACACCGCTGAGCAAGCGGGAAGCAGAGCATGTCGGAAGAGCTTCAGAAACTGGCAAAGAACTGCATGAGAACATGCAGAGCGGTTATCTGAGCAAGGCAACCATTCAGCAGAGCGTGCGCGCTGCGGGTTCTGCCGCAATTATCACCACCGTCATCGCAGGCAGCATCAATACGTTCCAGTACATCAGGCAGGTTAGGGACGGCCATATCACGGCGGAACAGGCGACGCTGCAGATTCTGCAAAATACGGCGATTGCTGCGGGCGATAGCGCGCTGAAGGCCGGGGTGGCAAGCGCAAGCGTCAGTATTGCTGCGCGTTCAATGCCAGGTCTGTTCGCCGGTACGGTGTTCAAACGTAGTTTCGCCAACGGCGGCATCGCCGGTGCAGCGGTCTGCGCAGTAGATGTGGTGCAGTGCGTGGTGATGTTCTCCGCCGGCAAGATGACCCTCGAAGAACTGGAAACACGCACGGGTAAAAATCTGTTCCAGACTGGGGCAGGCGTCGCTGGCGCCTCCGTGGGCGCTGCAGTGGGCGCTCTAGGCGGCCCGGCGGGTGCGTTAGTCGGCAGTCTCATCGGCGGTCTTATCACAACGCTTGCAATGAATATCGCCCTGGACAACCACATCGAGAAAGACTTCCAACTGACGCTCACCAGCACAGAGCAAGTGGCTGGTAGCGCCATGGGTATGCAAGAAGCCCTGGAATATCTGCACGTTTCCCAGATGTTTTACGCCGACTTCCACAGAGGCTTGTATTTATCGGAGCGGCACTTCGCCAGCCAGATAAAGACCATGGAAGCGCAAAGCACACGACTGAAAAGCAAGATAAAGAATCTTTAAGGTATATGAAATGACTGACACGACTGTAGAAGTACAGAAGGAGATTTTTGATCAACCGCTGGAGGGCACTGAGCTCGAAGCAGTCAATGCTCTGGTCAATCAGCACAAGGGCAATGCGGCCTTGACCCAGCAACTGGCCCTTGATGCATCGCGGTTGATTACCACTAGCCAAGAGCGCTTGGCCAAGCAATCCGGCAGCGGCTTCTTCAAGCGTTTCGCCAGTAAAATCAGTGGCAAGAACAGCGAAAATCAGCTAAAGAACCAAGTAGACATGCTGCAAATGCAGAGGTATGCGTGGCACTACCTGAAGCAACTGCAGCAGCAAAACCTGATCAACGCCCAAAGCATCGCGGTCATTCGCAACAACCTGGGAACGATGAACGATTACATCATCGAAACCCGGGACTTCCTAGAGCAAGCGGTCGACAAAATCAATCGTCGTCTTGAACATGTTGAAAACAACACCAGTTTCAATAACTGGTCATTGCACATCGAGGCGAACAAACGTCGCTTCAAATCGATTCCCGGCACCCTTCTAGTGTTGCATCTGACCTATGACTTCATGCGCAGCCATCGTGATGTCGTGCTGACGTCCCGCGACATCAATTATCTAGTGGTAACGCTTGAAAAGCTCGAGGTCAACTGTGATGAAGATGTCCAACTGCTGGGTTTCATCATCGAGCTGATAGAGCAAATAGAGATCACTGGCATCGAACGCTACCGCGAGATGATTGAGCTGGCATTCGACGGCCACATTATCGATTCGCACTTTATCCAGAAAAACATCTCCGGCACCGGCTTCAATGCCTTGTACTTCCTGTCTGAGCAGTACGAAAAAATCATCGACCTGACCGAGGACAGCGAGCTGTGTCAGAGCGATGAAGCCCGCGAAAAAATCATATCCAAATTTTTTGGCAACGAGTTCTCCGGCCTTTCCACGACTTACAGAATTCGAGATCTGATTGGCGAAGTGATTGGCGGAAGCCTCCTAGCCATTGATATCTACAAGGATGTAAATGGGCTCAATGTGATCCAGGACGAGCTCGCCGAGGATGAGCATCCGGAGCCCCTCTCGCTGACGTCCTCATTGCCGGATATTCGCGCTCATACCTTTCTCGACAACACTGAGAGCGACGAAACCCGGCGCAATTACCTGCGCCTGTTCGCGCTATGCATCGAGAACTCGGCGTCGCTGGGCAAGCAGGGCCTGGAGTTTCTCACGCTACTCGCCGAAAAAGCCGGTTGCCCAGAGCTCTGCGGCGAAATTGCCGGCCTTGCCGACAACACCTATAAAACTCATGAATACCTGCCCATCATGCAGGCGCTGCTCAGCGACGATGATAAAATCTACACTTGGCTTATTGATGCGTTCTTCCTGCTGACGCTTTGCCAGAAGAAAATCGAGAATCCGCAGGTGGCGCGTATCCTCGCCACACTCAAACCGCCTAAGCTCAAGGAGAACTTTCCACACTTGCTGGCGATCATCAAGGACAGCGACGAAACCCAGGTACTTAACGCTGCGGCGAAACTGGCACAATTTACCAAGGGTTGGAAAAACATTGTCCGCTACCGTGAACTGCGTTTTGACCAGACCTATGCTGAGACGGAAAAGAAACTGTATACCGCGAGCATTGCTGCCAGTTCGCTCAACTTTGACCTGCTGAAAGTCATCAACAAAGCGTCGGACTACTCGTATTTCATGGGCTCCTTCGACGACGATAGTTTCCTTGGCAAGCTAGGCTCAGCGGTGGGCGGCTCCGCCTACGCACTGGGACGTAGCTCCGCCCTCTCCAGCCTTAACGATATGCGCAAGAAAGCGTGCGAGTTCATTTCCGAGAATTCAGCCGCGCTGCATCAGGCCAACCGTATGGTCACGCAGTTGAACATGCCGAAAATCGATTTCAACAATGAGATCAGCTATAGCAACTACGATCTGGATAACTCCGCTACCAATGAAGACTGGTACGATCAGTTCTGCCGCTTTGAGCGCCAGATTGACAACGCGCTAACAGCATTTTCAGACGCCTGCTCCGATGCCGATGTTCAGCTCGGCTATTTCAAGGCAGGAGAATTCGACAGGTCAGTCGTTGAAATCAAGGTCCAAAAGCGCGCTGCCCAGCAGTTGGCTAATCAGCAGGAAAAACTGGAAAAGCAGTCCGTCGTGATTGAGAAGGACGGCCGTGAGCATCGATTCAGCATCGAGTGGCAGGACGTTGAAACCCCACCCTGCGACCCGGAACAGATCCGTCATATCAAAACTGACGGCAAGGTATGGCTGATTGTCGACGACGATGGCGTTTTCTATCGAAGCGAAGACCGGGAGCATTGGAAAACCGTTCAGCCAAGAGTATCCGAGGACAGCCTGCGCGTGAGCAAGCTGGATATCGTCAATGGCATTTGGGTCCTGGTCGCCGGCTACGATGAAGGATTCTACTACTCCAGCGATGCCCTGATCTGGCAACAGAGCTGTTTCCCTGAGCTTCCGTCGTCCTACGATTTCTCGAAGACCGACGACATCATGCATTTCAACGGCCAATGGCTGTGGCGCTTTACCGAGCGTGCCGAGTATTCATATACCGACAAAGGCTTTATCTTCGACTCGACTAAAACCTCCACTTACTACAAACCCCTTGTCTATTGCACTGACCGTCTCGATGCGCAGTGGCAACGCTGGGAAGGCACGCCACGATTTTCAGAAGGCGTGGTGGTGGAAAGCATGCATTCCCTACCGGGTGTCCCGTGCTTGCTGGTGTTCTGCAAGTATGACTACTTGTACACCATGGTGAAAAAGAAAAGCGACGCGGTATCCTTTGTTAGTTACTACATTCCGGGCAAGGACTGGCGCACCTGTACTTGGGGCGGCGAGAATGATTACTACAGTGACGCCATTGTGACGCGGATGGGCGGCAGTCTTATGTGCTTCTACTCGAATCAGTTCCTGACCTCCGACAAAGGCTACGATTGGAAACGCCAGTCCGAAAATTTTTACATTGGCGGCTGCTTTCATCTGGAAAGTGTGAGCCTCTTTCCGTCAAGCAACAACGGCCAGGTCATTTATCTGAGCGAGGATGGGAAAACCTTCAAGGAGTTCATGCTGGACGAAGGCCGGTGGCGATACCTTTGCGCAAACGACCAAGGGCTTTTGAGCGTCTACGAGCTTAATTCCCACGAGACATTCCTGCGAGCCGGCCGTGTCATTTGCCAGCCAGTAGGCTGACCGGTAATCAGCTCAAGGATAAACGCAGGGCTGGTACCAGCCCTGCGCAGACAGTGAAGAACGTTTGAAAACAGGCCGAGGGGGTCAAATTTCATTTGGCAAAAAATGATGTAAGGAGGGCAGGTTTACATTGGCGGTGACATTTTCTCACGACCTCGATTAATCCGACGGTTGCCGAGCAGTTGAATACGTCCCTTCAAGCAGCGCATCCACCACCGCCCGCGCCACCGCCACCGCCACCGCCACCGAATGCAACATGCCCCAGGACAACGCCCGCTCAACGGGATTGGTATGCAGGCTGATTGTAAGCGCGCCATGAACCCCACATTCCAAGCCAATATTTGATGCCCGATGCTGCGCTCCCGAATTCTTTCCGGAGCCTGCTGCCATGATGCGACCCGATGCAAAAGTAGAAAAAGTCTACCTCTACCCCAAACCCGTGGATTTTCGAAAGTCCATCGACGGCCTCGCTACCCTCGTCGAGCTGGATATCAAAGTCGCTGTGTTCGACCCCGTGCTTTTTGTCTTCCTCAACAGGCCACGCAACCGAGTGAAAATATTATATTGGGAGCGCAACGGCTTCTACCTATGGCTCAAGCGTCTCGAGTCCGAGCGCTTTAAAACATCGCTCGATGCCGGCGACGAGGCGATCGTCCTGACAGTCCAGGAACTGAACTGGCTGCTCGACGGCTTCGACCTCTGGCGCAACCGTCCACATCAGGTTTTGACGCCTCGATATGTCGCGTAGCCGGGTATAATCCCAACCATGATTTCGATGCCCGAAGACCTTCCTGGCGACCCCGTTTTACTCAAGCAATTGCTTGCGCAGATGCTCAATGAGCGCGAGGTTGATAAGGAGCACATCAGCGACTTGAAAGAACAGATCAAGCTGTTGCGTGATCGTCTCTTCGGGCGCAAGTCAGAGCAATCCGTTGATCCGGTC
>NZ_JALLIZ010000036.1:0-11356 GCF_023242345.1 Pseudomonas sp. MWU12-2037
AGTGCTGGGGCGGTATCAGGATATCCATGCCACCCTGGTGCAAACGCGCAGCAGTACCTTGTTGAAACCTTCATTGGGCGGTGTGGCGAGTCTCTACAGCCAGGCCGGGGAACTGGCCGCCGACAGCGATATCGAACTCGATCCAAGGCACATTGTGTTCAACCCAAGGATCAGCCAGCAAATCGGCTTGTCCAGCGGCCTGGATGATTATGGCCTGTTCACCCTGAACTTCGACGATGAGCGCTACCTGCCTTTCGAGGGAACGGGCGCGGTGTCGAGCTGGATACTGAGTTTCCCTCGGCACCTCTCGGCGCATCAAGAAGCGGTCTTCGACTCCTTGACCGACATTATCCTGCAGGTGCGTTACCTGGCGGTGGATGGTGGTAAGGCGTTTGCCGCCCAGGTCGAACCGTTGGTGCGGTTTGTCGAAGCCCAGGATGAGGTCGGCCGCCCTGCGACCACGGCCTTGACCGTGAGCACGGGCACAAAACTCGCCAATGGCGTGGATGCCTACACGGTCACCGTCACCGCCAAGGATGCCGAGGGCCGGCCGCTCGAGAATGTTCTGGTGGTGTTTCCCGACATCGCGAATGCCTCGCTCCAGCATGCAGTCGGTACGACCGATGCGCAGGGGCAATGTGAAACCACCATCACCTCGACGGTGCCGGGTCCCAAGACGGTGCGTGCCACGCTGTTTGGTGGTACGGCTGTGGCCGGCAGTCCGAAGATCGTCGAGTTCGTTACCCTCGATTCAACTCAGTCAAGCCTGGAGATGATTGATGACAATGGGGTCGTCAGTGATACGCAAAAAAGCAACAAGGTCCGGGCGACGGTCCGTCTGAGCGATGGCTCTCTGGCACCGGAGGGCACCCTGGTGATCTTTGACGAGGTCACTGATATTGCTTTTAGCGAACCGACATGTCGTACCGTTGGCGATACAGGCCAGTGTGACGTGACGCTGGGCAGTACCGTGGCGAAGACGTACAGGATCAGTGCCAGGCTTGAGGGGGATTTCTCAAGTATCAAGGTCGATGCGACATTTATTGCCGGGACGTACGATCTCGCCGCTTCTACCCTGGAACCGATAACGGGTGACAAGGCGGCCAATGGGCTGGCCGCGCATGTTGCAACCGTGACGTTGCGTGATGCCTACGGCAACCTTTACACGGGGACCAC
This sequence comes from Pseudomonas sp. MWU12-2037, assembly GCF_023242345.1. Classification (NCBI taxonomy): domain Bacteria; kingdom Pseudomonadati; phylum Pseudomonadota; class Gammaproteobacteria; order Pseudomonadales; family Pseudomonadaceae; genus Pseudomonas; species Pseudomonas sp. MWU12-2037. Next base: position 1,177 of record NZ_JALLIZ010000036.1, read on the forward strand.
GGCAACTTCCTACGTACTGTTTCCGGCGGTCGCCGGCGTCACCATTGACCCTACCGCGCCTGATCGCTGCGAGTTTGTACCAGGTAGCGCCACCACCAGTGCCCGTATCACGTCGCAACTCGCGGGCACCTATTCTATTACGGTGACCTCTGAGAGTGGCGCCGTTATAGGGCAGGCGCAGTCCGCGACGTTTGTCGATGTTCAGGGTGATGAGAGCAGGTCAAGTCTCTATATCGCCCCTGGTTCCGTGCCGCCGGACGGATTCACCACAAAAACAGTAAAGGCTTTTATCCGTGATGCCGCCGGTCGATCAGTTGAGGGCGTTACTGTGTACTTCAGCGCAATTTCGCCGGCGGTGATTCTGAAAGATGAAACTTGCGTCACCGGGCCAGAGGGGAGTTGTTCAGTAGAAGTGGCGGCGACTGAGCCAGGTGCGCAGCGTATTTATGCCAGCCTTGGTCGTACGCACGAGGGGGAGCCTGTTTACCTGGCCGATAGCCCGCAGCTGGTTCTTTTTTACTGGTCCAACCTGTCATGAAGATGGGGTGTTTTGAGCGTTGGCCCGTTGCTGTCTGAATGCGGCAGATCCGCATCAAGGGTATGCATCAAGCAAGGAGCGTAAGACATGTCGGTTCTGGCGCAGTGTGTTCACACTCACACACCGACGCTGACGGTGGTTGATCCCCGTGGATTGGCGGTGCGGGTGGTTGCTTATTGCCGTTCCGTCGAGACGGCGGAACCTGAAGAGCGGATCAATCGCAGTGCCTATGATGCGATGGGGCGGCTGATCGAGCAGTGGGATCCCAGGCTTTGGGCGCTCAGTGCGGAGGATGATGCAACGCCTGCCAATCTCACCAATGCTTATTCACTGTCCGGGAAGGTGTTGGGTTCGACCAGCGTCGATGCGGGCAAGCGGGTCAACTTGTTCGGTGATGGCGATCAGCTTGTTCAAACCTGGGATAGCCGGGGCAGCGAGCGGCGGGTTGAGTACGATGATTTGCTGCGACCGCTGGCCATTTTCGAGCAGGGCGAAGGTGACGTCGCGCGATGCACCGAACGTTATGGATACGCTGATGCCAGCGCCGGTTTCGCCGCTCACAATCAATGTGGGCAGTTGATCCGACATGATGATCCGGCGGGCACGTTGACCGTGGATGACTACGCGTTGACGGGCGGAGTGCTTGAGCAGACCCAGCGCTTTCTGAGTGCGCTGGAATCACCGGATTGGCCGCCAGGGCTGCCGGAGCGGGATGCGTTGCTGGAACCCGTAGCGCAAGCGGCAACCAGCGCGACGCGCTTCAACCCGCTGGGCGATGTGCTGGAACAGGTTGATGCCAAGGGCAATCGGCAGCTGTTCGACTACACCGTGGATGGCCAGTTATTGGCGAGCCATCTGCAACTGAGCGGTCAGGACACACCTCAAACCCTGGTCAGCGCCATCGCCTACAGCACCTACGGCCAGGTTGAACAGGAAACCGCTGGCAACGGTGTGGTCAGTACGCTGACCTATCGTCCTGAAGATGGCCGTCTGACTCGGCTTCAGGCTCGACATGGAAGTGAAGCGCTGCAAGATCTACGTTATGACTACGATCCGGTGGGTAATGTGTTGAGTATTGAAGACGCTGCCTTGCCGATTCGTTATTTCGCCAATCAGCGGGTTGAGCCGGTCAAGCGCTATGACTATGACAGCCTTTACCAACTGATCGAAGCGACCGGTTGGGAGGCGGGCGCCGCCAGTCGAGGGCCGGAATTCAATCGCTTCGACGATCCGGGTGCGGTCGCCAACTACCACCAGACTTACCGTTATGACGCCGGTGGCAACTTGCTGGAACTGGTCCATGTCGGCCCGCAAAGCCATAGCCGAAAACTGACAGCGGCACGCTACAGCAATCGCTACCTGCCTGAGCAGAATGGCCGGCCTCCCTCCGAAGAGGAGATCGCTGCCGCTTTTGACGGCAACGGCAATCTGCTGGAGCTGCAACCGGGACAGGCGATGAGCTGGGATCTGCGTAATCAACTACGTGAGGTGCGACCGGTTGAGCGTGAAAGTGCTGATGATGATCTTGAGTTGTATCTGTACGGCGGCGATGGGATGCGGCGGCGCAAGGTCCGCTCTACCCAAACCAACGTCCGTTCGCTGATATCGGAAGTCCGTTACTTGCCAGGCCTGGAAATCCGCACCCGTGAAGGCACCGGGGAAGTGTTGCAGGTGATCTGTGTCCAGGCCGGACGCAGTGCCATGCAGGTGTTGCACTGGGAAACCACGCCTCCGTCCGGCATCGCTAACGATCAATATCGCTACAACCTGACTGACCATCTGAGTTCCAGCAGTCTGGAGTTGGACAGTGAGGCCGAGGTGATCAGCCAGGAAACCTATCACCCCTACGGCAGTACGGCCTGGTTTGCCGGGAGAAGTGAAGTGGAGGCGAGCTACAAGACGGTGCGTTACTCGGGCAAGGAACGGGATACGACAGGGCTTTATTACTATGGGTTCAGATATTACGCACCGTGGGTGCAGCGGTGGATCAATCCGGACCCTGCAGGTGATATCGATGGACTGAATGTGTATAGGTTTGTCAGAGGAAATCCAGTAACGCAAGCAGACATTATGGGCTTGAGGCCGCCTCGGACTGCGGATGAAGCGTACGAGATTGCACAGCACATGGCCGCCGGAACCAGTGATCAGCTTCCGCTGGAACTGAGGATTATGGATATTGTTCCCGGAGAGCAATTATCAAGCGATGACGATGAGTTTCAAGTCAGATCTTATACCGATCAGCTTATTAACAGGGTCGTTCTGGAACAATGGCATGAGCCGTTTGCCGAGATAGCACGCGAAGTGGCATACCTCTCTATGCAAACGGACGCCATCACGACCTTCAAACAGAATGGCGTGATCATCAGATCCTTATTGAAAGGCGCAACAGAAGCCATTCTGGTTGCCCACGGTGGATTCTCAAGCCGTATGAAGAAGTTCAAAGCGCCGATCAAAATTCCCGAGGGCAAGAAACTGCACTACTACGGATTACACGGTGAAGGCATCTTAACAGATGTTGCCCTTCGTCTCCTGGAGAAAAGTAAAGGTGTGGTACAAGAGGAAAACTTGCCTGGGCCGATAGAGACCCTTACAGACGTTGATAGCGCCCAACGGTATCGACTTAAATTTATAGCACACGGGCCTGCCTTCTCGCCTACTCAGCAGTACGACATTATTTATGTTTCACCCGGAATAAACTCCTACACCGAGAGGGTTTTCCAAGCGATCGATACCCATCGTCCTGAGATAGCAGAAGTTCACGCGGTCCATTGTCGTGTGGAGTTCAATAGAAGGCATGAGCGGGCTGATTATTCTTCCTCTCAGTAGGGGATTGAGATGTTAAGTGCATGCATCAAACTCGGAGCGTAGGCCATGGCGATTCTGACGGCGTCGCTTCACACTCATACACCGACGCTGACGGTCACCGATCCGCGTGGGCTGGTTGTGCGTTCGGTGGGTTACTGTCGTTCCGTTGAGGGCTCTGAGCCTCAAGAGCGGGTCAACCGAAGCGCTTATGACGCGATGGGGCGTCTGGTTGAGCAGTGGGATCCCAGGCTTTGGGCGCTGAGTGCGGAAGATGCCGCAACACCTGCCAATCTCACCAATGGTTATTCACTGTCCGGGAAGGTACTGAGTTCGATCAGCGTCGACGCGGGCAAGCGGGTCAACTTGTTCGGCGATGGGGATCAGCTTGTTCAAACCTGGGATAGCCGGGGCAGTGAGCGGCGGGTTGAGTACGACGACCTGCTAAGGCCGCTGGCCATTTTCGAGCAAGGCGAAGGTGAAACCGCGCGATGCACCGAACGTTATGGATACGCCGATGCCAGCGCCGGTTTCACGGCTCACAACCAGTGCGGACAGTTGATCCGACACGACGACCCGACGGGCACTTTGACGTTGGATGACTACGCCTTGACGGGCGGAGTACTTGAGCAGACCCAGCGCTTTCTGAGTGCGCTGGAATCACCGGATTGGCCGCAAGGGCTGCCTGCGCGGGATGCGCTGCTGGAGCCTGTGGCGCAAGCGGCAACCAGCGCGACGCGCTTCAACCCGCTGGGCGATGTGCTGGAACAGGTTGATGCCAAGGGCAATCGGCAGCTGTTCGACTACACCGTTGATGGCCAGCTATTGGCGAGCCATCTGCAACTGAGCGGGCAGGCCACACCTCAAACCCAGGTCAGCGCCATTGCCTACAGCGCCTACGTTCAGGTTGAGCAGGAAACCGCCGGCAACGGTGTCATCAGTACGCTGACCTATCGCCCTGAAGACGGTCGTCTGACTCGGCTTCAGGCTCGACGTGGAAGTGAAGTGCTGCAAGATCTGCGTTACGACTACGATCCGGTGGGCAATGTGCTGAGCATTGAAGACGCCGCCTTGCCGATTCGTTATTTCGCCAACCAGCGGGTTGAGCCGATCAAGGAGTATGACTATGACAGCCTTTACCAACTGATCGACGCGACCGGCTGGGAGGCGGGCGCCGCCAGTCGAGGACCGGAATTCAATCGTTTCGACGATCCGGGGGCTGTCGCCAATTATCATCAAACCTACCGCTATGACGCCGGTGGCAATTTGCTGGAACTGGTTCATGTCGGTCCGCAAAGCCACAGCCGCAAGTTGACGGCGGCGCGCTACAGCAATCGCTGCCTGCCTGAACAGAATGGCCGGCCTCCCACCGAAGAGGAAATCGCTGCCGCGTTTGATGGCAATGGCAACTTGCTGGAGCTGCAACCAGGACAGACGATGAGCTGGGATCTACGCAATCAGTTGCGCGAGGTGCGGCCGGTTGAGCGTGAGAATGCTGACGATGATCTTGAGTTGTATCTATACGACGGCGATGGTGTGCGGCGACGCAAAGTCAGGTCTACCCAGACCAAAGCCCGTTCACTGATATCGGAAGTCCGCTACTTGCCGGGCCTGGAAATCCGCACCCGTGAAGGCACTGGCGAAGTGCTGCAAGTGATCTGCGTGCAGGCCGGACGCAGTGCCATGCAGGTGCTGCATTGGGAAACGGCACCGCCTTCCGGTATTACCAACGATCAATATCGCTACAACCTGACTGACCATCTGGGTTCCAGCAGCCTGGAGCTGGATAGCGAAGCCGAGGTGATCAGCCAAGAAGCCTATCACCCCTACGGCAGTACGGCCTGGTTTGCCGGACGCAGCGAGGTGGAGGCGGGTTACAAGACCGTGCGTTACTCGGGGCAAGAGCGGGATGCGACTGGGCTTTATTACTATGGGTTCAGGTATTACGCGTCGTGGTTGCAGCGATGGATTAACCCGGACCCGGCTGGGGATGTGGATGGGTTGAACGTTTATAGGATGGTTAGAAACAATCCTTTGACTTGGAGCGATGACCTGGGTGCTTTTCCGACTAAAGATATGGACAAAGACAAGACAAAGCTCATTAAAGAGCTCGTAGTGGATGTTGATATTTTCAAGAGATTTTACTTTAAGGCGAAACTGTCAAAGTCAAGGGTGAAAGTATTTGACGAGGCATCAGGGGTTTATATGCCGAGTGACGATTTTTCAGTTGTAGAGGTCGGCGTGGGGTCCAAGGAAGAGATGCATGAGCGAGGTGATTCTAGTGCAGTGTCCGGTAATGAGATAAAGGATACGTTAAAGGGCTACAGAGAGAAGTATTATGCTTTAGGGAGGTCAAATATCTTTAGGGGGGCTGAAAATGCTGCAAAGCAGAAAAGTAATTTTAAATTGGGTGGGGGAGTTTCTGAGTATTTCAATTCGTTGATAGGTCTGATTGAGGCCACCCGGAGTAGTGATTTGGCAGGGGGTAAAGAAAAACCCAATGAAAGGTTGTTCGCGCTCATTAAAACGTCTGATCGTGATAAGGAGCCTGCCGATCGGGTAATATATGGTATTACCCTTGTGACACTGCATTTTCCTGACGAAGGTAATGATTTGGAGCTCGAAGTTAATTTCACTATTATTAATCCAGGTTCTCAACTGAGTGGCGCACAATTGCGTCGTGCCGTGGATGAGCACGGGATTGCGGAAAATACCTTGAGCCTTCGTGGCGCAGGAGCGTATTTGACAATGAATGCCTTGAATCAAGTCAGTGAGATGGCAAACATTAAAAAAATCAGGACCCAGGCTGCGAACCCACGTGCGGCCGCTATGGCCCTTGGGTGGGGAGAGGACAGGCCGTTTTAAAACAATCTCCGTCAAGGGTGCTCACATCACGACGCATCATTGCTCGACCGTGTTGTGAGAAATGACGACTCGCTGACGGCGATGCTGACGTTCAGGTAGTGGTTTTGACGTGTTCGCTCCCACCCCGTCTGGTGGGAGCGAAATGCCGTTAGTTCATCAGAAGACTGTCGTTTGTTGCCCGTCGAGCAATCCGTCCATCTCTTGTTGCGCCATATCGATCAGGTGCACGGCGCCCAAGGCGAGTTTGCGTTGCGAGCCCTGGAGATTGTCCGCCGATTCGTAGGCGGTCGCCGAGGCGCTCTGGAGGATTTCGTAGATATGGAGCAGGGTTTCTTCGGTGTTGCGTGATTTCCGTTTCCGGGGCGGGGTACGAGTCGCGGGTAATTCGTAGTGAGCGAAAGCACGCTCGGCGGCGAGCCGGAATGCTGGGGAGCTGAGGTCTTCCGCGACAGGCGGATTGGGGGTGATCTTGAACATGGTGTATCCCTTTTGATGAGTGGGACCGTCACCGTTCGCTTGCACGCGAATGAAGGTGGCGGCCGTACGCAGGTGTGCAAGACCGGGGCAAAAGGTAAACCCGGCAGATCCCGAAGAATCTCCCGCGCACGGCCGCCATAACACAATATTTCAGGCATAAAAAAACACCTGGAATATTTGGCGTCGCGCGCCTTTTGTCAGTCCGGACTTGCACGTCCGTATCACCGAATTGGCGGTGACACTGTGCAGACTAGTCGCCGGTCCTGACAGGCGCAACGGGTTGGGATTTTCTAGGAAATTTCATTCAAGTTAAAGGGAATAGTCTTCGTGGGGTCCTATCCAGAACAGGTGATAGGCTGGAACCCGCGCAGCAAGGTATAACCGGTGGCGCGTGAAGATACCCAAGCCAGCACTGCCCATGCGATTTGACGGCAGATATCAATCACATTGGCCCCTTGATCCTGTTTATTCGCATCGCCGGACGCCAGGCAGGGTGTGGCCCAAACTGACAAGCAGAGACCGGATAATTGGGAGAACGACCATGAAGCCGTCCATTGCTCTTCAGGCCCACCGCGACGATATCCGCCGTGTGGTCGCGGCACATCGTGCCGGTAATGCGTGCGTATTTGGTTCAGTCGCCCATGGTGATGATACTGACGACAGCGACCTCGATCTTCTGGTCGATCCGACACCGGAAACAACGCTGTTCGACATTGGTGCCATCCGCCATGAGTTGCGTCGGCTGTTGGGCGTGTCGGTCGATGTGCTGACACCCAAAGCGTTGCCGGACAAATTCCGCGGCACCGTACTGGCCGAAGCTGTGCCGGTATGAGCCGTGATATGCGAATGGACGCCCGTTACGAAGCTTTGTCCGATGCTGTCGCAGGTAGATCAAGCATACCCATCGCCAAACGTGTTCACGTCGCAGCCTCCAAGCGGCGAGGAATGCTATCCCATGCGGCGTTCGACGTGGAGGTTTCGGAGGCTCTGGATACTGAGATAGTGGCGATGTTTGAGGGGAGCGCGAGCACGGTTTGACTGCCGGTCCACAGGTTATATGGTGTTTTCAATACCATTTATCGGTCCTGTCATTTCTGACAGTAGCCGGCAGCGTGGATCAGGTGATTACTAGACCCAGTGTCCCAGGCAGAACCTGAGTCATGTCGGTTTGATCAGTAGCATCCACACTCAGATGCACCGGGAACCGCACTGAGGAGATCCGCTCCGTGAAGATTCGCGTTCTGTCCGATCTGCACCTTGAGTACGACGAACCGCTGGCCATCCCCTACGTGGAGGCCGATCTGGTTGTGCTGGCCGGTGATATCCACAACCATGCGAAAGGCTTGCGTTGGGCGGCGGAAAACTTCGGTTCACAGGTGCCGGTTATTTATGTGCCGGGCAACCACGAGTATTACGGTGGTGAATTCGCTGCCCTCGAAAGCGCGATGCAAGCCGCCGCGCGCCGCTTGCCCAATGTGCATTTCCTGAACAACACAACCTTCATTGAGCGAAATGGCCAATGGCGGGTGCTCGGTACCACGTTGTGGACAGACTTCTCGTTGTTCGGCGCTGGCGATGCGGCGCTGCGCGAGTCCATTGCAGAGGCCGAGCGGGCCATACTCGACTACCAGGGCGTGATTCAGGTCTTATCGCCCGAGCTCGAAGCCCCGCCACGTTCGTTTACTCCCCGCGACTCGCTGGCGCTCCACAAGCAAGCGCGGGCATGGCTGGAAGATGAGCTGGCAAAGCCCTTCGATGGTAAGACAATTGTTGTCACGCACCATGCGCCGCTAAGGCCAAGCCTGGCGGAAAAGTTCGTGACGGATCGCGCCTCGGCGGGTTATGTGAGCGATCTGCCTGCTCTCGTGCGCGCGCCGGTTGCGCTGTGGATCCATGGTCACACCCATACTGCATTCGATTATTTCGCAGAGGGAACACGTGTGATCTGTAATCCGCGTGGATATAGCGATCAACGTTCGAGGGCGCCTGAAAACCCGTTGTTCAGATGGGACAAGGTCGTCGAGATCTGAGCAACCCAGTACGAAAGATTGAGCATCTACCATTTGTCGGTACTGTCATTTCTGACAGTAGTCGGCGGCGTGGATCAGGTAGTTACTGGATTGACGCATCCTACGATGAGCCTGGGTCATGTCGATATTAACGGGTGGTATTCACACTCATACGCCGACGCTGTCTGTGATTGATCCGCGTGGGCTGGCGGTGCGGGTGGTTGCTTATTGCCGTTCCGTCGAGACGGAGGAGCCAGAAGAGCGGATCAACCGCAGTGCCTATGACGCGATGGGGCGGTTGGTCGAGCAATGGGATCCCAGGCTTTGGGCGCTCAGTGTGGAAGACGCCGCAACGCCTGCCAATCTCACCAATGGTTATTCACTGTCCGGGAAGGTGTTGGGTTCGATCAGTGTCGATGCCGGTCAGCGGATCAGTTTATTTGGTGATGGAGATCAGTTGATCCAGGCCTGGGACAGCCGGGGCAGCGAGCGGCGGGTCGAGTACGACGATCTGCTGCGACCGCTGGCCATTTTCGAGCAGGGCGAAGGTGACGTCGCGCGATGCACCGAACGTTATGGATACGCCGATGCCGGTGCCGATTTCGCCGCTCACAATCAATGTGGGCAGTTGATCCGACATGATGATCCGGCGGGCACGTTGACCGTGGATGACTACGCGCTGACGGGCGGAGTGCTTGAGCAGACCCAACGCTTTCTGAGCTCGCTGGAATTACCGGATTGGCCGCTAGGGCTGCCTGCGCGGGATGCGCTGTTGGAGCCTGTGGCGCAAGCGGCAACCAGCGCGACGCGCTTCAACCCGATGGGCGATGTGCTGGAGCAGACAGATGCCAAGGGCAATCGGCAACTGTTCGACTACACCGTGGATGGCCAGTTATTGGCGAGCCATCTGCAACTGAGCGGTCAGGACACACCTCAAACCCTGGTCAGCGCCATCGCCTACAGCGCCTACGGCCAGGTTGAACAGGAAACCGCTGGCAACGGTGTGGTCAGTACGCTGACCTATCGTCCTGAAGATGGCCGTCTGACCCGGCTTCAGGCTCGACGTGGAAGTGAAGCGCTGCAAGATCTACGTTATGACTACGATCCGGTGGGCAATGTGCTGAGCATTGAAGACGCTGCCTTGCCGATCAGGTACTTCGCCAACCAGCGAGTAGAGCCGATCAAGCACTATGGCTATGACAGCCTTTACCAACTGATCGACGCGACCGGTTGGGAAGCGGGTGCCGTCAGTCGAGGACCGGAATTCAATCGCTTCGACGATCCGGGGGCTGTCGCCAACTACCATCAAACCTACCGCTATGACGCCGGTGGCAACTTGCTGGAGCTGGTTCATGTCGGCCCGCAAAGCCACAGCCGCAAGTTGACGGCGGCGCGCTACAGCAATCGCTGCCTGCCTGAGCAGAATGGCCGACCTCCCACCGAAGAGGAGATCGCTGCTGCTTTTGATGGCAACGGTAACTTACTGGAG
>NZ_JALLIZ010000037.1:0-8326 GCF_023242345.1 Pseudomonas sp. MWU12-2037
CCATGGGCAACTGAACAACCCGGGTGGCCTGATCAACGCACCACTGCTGGTGTTGAACAACCTCAAGAGCGTGAACAACCAGGGCGGTGAAATCTCCAGCGCCCAGGCGTTTACTCTGGCGGCTGAAAGCCTGAACAACGACAGCGGCAAGTTGTTGAGCAACCAGGGCCTGACCCTGCGTATCGGCCAGGCCCTGAGCAATATCAAGGGCATGATCGCGGCGGCTTCGGTTGATGCGCATGCCGGTAGCCTGGACAACAGCGGCGGCACCTTGAGCAGCCGTGCTGACCTGGGCCTGACCGTTGACGGTCAGTTGACCAACCAGAGTCTGGGCCTGATCAACGCCACCAACAGCCTGACCATTAACAGCGCCGGCCTCAACAACCAGGGCGGTAGTCTACTGGGCAGCGCCATCGCCCTCGATTTCGGTGCGGCCACGGGCGATCTGAACAACGCCGGCGGGCAGATCACCACCGCTGGCAACCTGACCCTCAACCGCCTGCGCGATCTGAATAACCAGGGCGGCACACTCACCAGCACGCAAAGCCTCAACCTGACCGGGCGCACGCTGGACAACAGCAACGGCGGCAAGCTGATCAGCAACAACCTGTTGACCCTGACCGCCGATAGCCTGATCAATCAGAACGGCGGCTTGCTGTCCGGTTGGCAGGGCGTGACGCTCACCGGCAGCAGCCTGGACAACCGCAACAACGGTACGGTTTCCAGCCGTAGCGGCAATGTCGATGTGACCCTCAGCGGTGCGCTGCTCAACGGCAATGCCGGGGCGGTGGCCAGCCAGCAAGTCCTGACCGTCAAGGCGGGCAGCCTGGATAACACTGCCGGCAGTCTCTCCAGTGCGGGGGTCCAAAGCCTGACCATCACGGGCCTGCTGAACAACGCCCAAGGCGGCCTGATCGACGCCGGCACGGCGCTGACGCTGAACGCCATGGCCCTGAACAACAGCGCTACGGTGCAGGCGCAACAGGCGCTGACCTTTACCGGTACCGACCTGGATAACAGCAATGGCACCCTGAGCAGCGGCGCTGGTGTGACCCTCGACCTGCTTGGCACACTGACCAACGTTAACGGCAAACTCTCCGGCGCCGGTCCGCTGCTGCTGCAACGCAGCAGCCAGATCAACAACCAGGGCGGTCAACTCTCCAGCCAGGGCTTGCTGACCTTGCTCACCGGCGGCCTGGACAGCAGCAATGGCGGCCTTGTCAGCGCCAACGACAAGCTGTTGATCACCTCGACGGGTGCGGTACAGAACGGTAATGGCGGCCTGATCGCCAGCCGCAACGGCGACCTGCAACTGACCGCCACCAGTCTCGGCAACGGCAAGGGTTCGCTGCAAGGCAAGGGTGCGGTCAGCCTCGACGTCAGCGGCGCTATCGACAACCAGAGCGGCAAGGTGATCGCCCAGAGCGGTGATCTGTTCGTCAAGGCGGCCAGCCTCGACAGCCGAGGTGGTTTGTTGTCGAGCATCAGCGGCGCGCTGACGACCCGCGTCGTCGGTGTGTTGAGAAACGGCTACGACCTCAACAACAACCGTCAGGGCGGCCAGATTCAGGCCCAGCGCCTGGACCTGCAAGCCTGGGGTGGCATCGACAACTACGGCGGGCGCATCGCTGCGCAAACCGGTGATGCCGTGATCGCCACCGGAGCAGGCGACTTCGACAACCGCAATGGCGCGCTCTATGCCAAGGGCGTGGTCCAGGTCACGGGCCACAACTTCGATAACAGCGGTGACAACGACGGGCAGATTTCCGGCAGTCAGATCACCCTCGGCCTGGATGGCGCGCTGAACAACCGTCTGGGCATCATCGAAAGTGGCAGCACATTGAGCATCAGGGCTGCCAGCCTGGATAACCAGAACGGCCAGTTGCGCGCACTGGGCGGCAGCGGCAAGACCGAATTCCAGATCGGCGGGCTGTTCGACAACAGCAACGGCAAGTTGGAAACCGCCAACAGCGACCTGACCCTGGGCGTCGGCAGTTTCATGAACCAAGGTGGCAGCGTACTGCACACCGGTCTCGGAACCTTCGACACCGCCACGGTCAATCTCATCAATGCTGGCGGTAGCCTGGTGACCCGCGGCGGTCTGACCTTGACGGCTGACGACTGGACCAACAGCAGCGTGATCCAGGTCGGGCGGCTGACGGTCAATGTCAAGAACCTGACCCAGACCGGAAGCGGGCAGTTGCTCGCCACAGAAAGCTTCAGCGGCAGCGGTGTCAACTGGAGCAACGACGGGTTGATCGCCAGTGACGGCACGGCCAGTTTGAACTTGAGTGGTAGCTACAGCGGCAATGGTCGTTACACCAGCCTGGGTACTCTGGGCTTGAGTGCCGCCCAGGTGAGTCTGGGCAACACCGCCAGCATTGCCGGGGGGGGGCGATACCACGCTCAATGTCGGCGGCCAGTTGAATAACTACGGCCGCATCACGTCGGCTGGCGGCATGAGCGTCAATGCCGGCTCAATCAATAACTACGGGACCTTGGGCAGCAACGGCAACCTGCTGCTGAGCACGCCCAGTCTGCTGAATGAAAATGGCCTGATCTTCAGCGGTGGCGATACCGCGTTGCAGGTCAACAGCTTCACCAACCACTCGGCGCAGCTTTACAGCTTTGGCGCCGTCAGTATCGGTGGCTATGGCAGTGCGACCCAGGCGAACCAGGTCAGCAATATTTCCGGGTCGTTGGAAAGTACCGGCCAGTTCAATATCAATGCCGCCAACTTCGAGAACCGTACGGAGGGTTTCAGCCTGGGACGCAAGTTGGTCTCGGGTTTTATCGCGATTAAATGCATCAGATGTTGGGGGAGTTATTACGGTGCCAATATTGTCGTTCGTGAAACTTTCGAAGGACAGGACACTGACACCAGTGCCGCCGCGTCGCTCTCGGCGGGAGGTGACTTTACCTTTCGCGGTGGCAGCTTTCTCAATAGCAAAAGCACTATCAGTGCCGGCGGCAATATTGCCATTCAGGCCGATAATGTGAAAAACGTCGGGGCGGTCAGCGGCACGATTGAGCGCACGCGCAGCTATCTGACGGGTGATATTGATAAGGATATCATCAATGATTTTTCTGACGCTGCGTTTAATTACAACGCGCGAAACAACCCTGATTTTCCGAACATCTACTACATCAATGATTCTGGTGGTGTGAGTAGGGCGCTTGCTGTGAATTCTACGCGTGGTGGAGGTCGCGACCATGACCAGTATCCGGTCGTTGCGTTCTTTGATGCCGTCACTGGTGAGGGAGTGAACCGCTTCGACTTACCCGACGATTTATCCAATTTAAGCACCAAACCGCAATCCCAGTATGACCCCAACAACCTGGTAGCGCTGCCCAGTCAGTTGCAATCATCCCCCTTATTCGCCTTGACCGGTGACGTTGAAGTCGCCAAGAACGGCAGTGCTTCAGGCCGCAGCGCCGTTATCCAGGCCGGCGGCAATGTCTCGATCTCCGCGACCCAGGACCTGACCAATAGCGTCATTCACCAGGACTATGGGTTCAGCGCGGGCGCCAACAAAGTCCAGACCACCCAGGTGGCCGGCACTGGCGCGCCGGTCGTGGTTCGGATCAATGCCCAACTGCCCCCGAACCTTGCCCAGCAACAGGTCAATCCCCTCGCGCTACCGGGATTCAGCCTGCCCACCGGGCAGAACGGCCTGTTCCACCTGAGCGGGCAGAGCGCTTCCGCTCAGCAGGGTGTGGTGCTTCCGGACTGGCGTGTCGTGGGCACCCCCATCGGCCTCGCCGAGCGTCAGCCAGGTGCAACGGATGTGCAAGCGCTTGCGGCGGCTAGCGGCGGCCAGAGTCTGGCGCGCGTCCAGGGCCTGCCGGACACCTCGGGCCGGACCCGCCCGCAGAAATACCTGATCGAAACCAACCCGGTGCTGACCGACCTCAAGCAGTTCATGAGCTCGGACTACTTGCTGTCCAATCTGGGGTACAACCCGGACACCAGTGCCAAGCGCCTGGGTGATGGCTTCTATGAGCAGAAACTGATTCAGCAGGCGGTGGTGGCGCGTACCGGGCAGCGCTTTATCGATGGTCAGACCTCGGACGAGAAGCTGTTCAAATACCTGATGGACAACGCCATCAGTAGCAAGCAGCAGCTTGATCTTTCGGTTGGCGTGAGCTTGACCGCCCAGCAAGTCGCGGCACTGACCCACGATATAGTCTGGATGGAAAAGCAGGTCGTCAACGGTGAAGAGGTGCTGGTGCCGGTGCTTTACCTGGCCCAGGCCACCAACCGCCTGGCGCCAAATGGCGCGTTGATTCAAGGGGCGGATGTCACCCTGATCGCCGGGGCCAACCTGGAAAACAGCGGGACCTTGCGTGCGAGTAGCAACCTGTCGGCTCTGGCGGGCAAGGATCTGCTCAACACCGGCTTGGTTGAAGCGAGCAATCGCCTGGATGCATTGGCGAGCAACAACATCGTCAACCAGTCGGGCGGGATCATTGCCGGGCGCGATGTGAGTGTGACGGCCGTCACTGGTGACGTGCTCAACCAGCGCGATGTCAACCGCACCGACCAGACCGTCGGCTTCGTCAGTGCCCACCGTGAATCGCTCGACAATGCGGCTCGGATCGAGGCAGCGAACAACCTCACCATCAAGGCCGGGCGCGACGTCAGCAACAACGGCAGCGTGTTGCAGAGCGGTGGCGATACGGTGATCAATGCCGGGCGCGATATCAATATCGCGGCGACTGAGAGCCGTAGCTCCACGAACTATGGTGGGGGGGTAAACGACAGCTCCGTGACCCAGACGGCGGCGACGGTCAATGCGGGGCATGACCTGCAAATGACGGCTGGGCGGGACCTCACGGTCATCGCCAGCCAGATCGATGCCAAGCGCGATATCTCCATGGCCGCGACGGAGAACCTGACGCTGGGTTCGGCGGCGGACGAGAGCCATTTCCTGTCCAAAAGTCGAAGGGAAACCATCCAGAAAGACCATGTTGCTCAGATGGCGACGACCGTTCAGGCCGGGGGGGACGTCAAGCTCAGCGCGGGCAAGGACCTGGGGCTGATTGCCAGCAAGGTCTCTGCGGGTAATGAGGCCTATCTGGTGGCGGGCGACCAGTTGGATCTGATGTCCGCGCAAAACAGCGACTACTCGCTGTACGACATGAAGAAAAGGGGCAGTTGGGGCCGCAAGAAGACCCAGCACGATGAAGTCACCCAGGTCACCAATGTCGGGAGCGAGATCAAGACCGGTGGCAACCTGACGCTTCAGAGTGGCAGCGACCAGCACTATCAGGTGGCCAAGCTTGAGAGTGGTAAGGATCTGACGATTGAGAGTGGTGGAGCTATTACCTTCGAGGGACAGAAGGACCTGCATCAGGAGAGTCACGAGAAGACCAATAACAATGCGTTCTGGGTAGCTTCCAAAGGCAGCGGCAAGACCGACGAGACCTTGCGTCAGACCCAGATGGTGGCTGCCGGCAACATCACCATCAAGGCTGTCCAAGGTCTGAAAATCGACCTCAAACAGGTCAACCAACAGTCGGTCAGCCAGACCATCGATGCGATGGTCAAGGCTGATCCGAAAATGGCCTGGCTCAAGGACGCCGAGAAGCGCGGTGACGTGGATTGGCATCTGGTGAAGGAGATTCACGACTCCTACCAATACAGCAACTCGGGGCTTGGACCGGCTTCGCAGTTGATCATCGCGATTGCGCTAGCAGCGGTCATGGGCCCGATGATGGCCGGTTTGAGTACGATAACCCAGGCAGGAGCGTTAACTGTTGCGACCAAGGCGACCGTTAGCACCATTGACAATCGGGGCAACCTTGGGGCGGTACTCAAAGATGTCACTTCCAAGGACAGTCTCAAGAGCTATGCCGTTTCGATGGCGACGGCGGGTGTGGCGCAAGGCCTTAACTACAATCCCGGTAGTGTGGGCTTCAATCTTCAAAGTGCACAAACCGTTGCATTGAAGGTAGCAGCGGATTCGGTGATTAAAACCGCCGTGTATGGCGGCAGCTTTAAGGACAACCTAGCCAGTTCGGCGGCGGGGACTGCTGCCAGTATTGGTGGGGCTATCGGGGCCGGAAAGATAGGCGACCTGGGGTTGGATAACGGTAGCTTGGAGAAGACCCTGCTGCATGCCGGTCTAGGTGGTTTGTTGTCCAAGGCCATGGGTGGTGACTTCCGTACCGGGGCGATTGCCGGCGGAGCCAACGAGCTGCTGGTAGGTGCCCTGGGCGACAAACTGTTGCCCGAAAACCTGACCCCTGGTTCTGCCGAGTACATAAGAGCCGAAGCGAACCTGAAGGCGCTGACGCAGATTGTTGCGGTACTGGGGGCCGCCGCGTCCGGCGGTGATGTAGGGATTGCGTCCGCCGTGGCGGAGAACGCCACACAGTACAACTTTCTGGGCGATCATTCTCAAGCCGAGCGCGATAGAGCGCGTCAGGATTTTGAAGAAACCAAATCCATCGACTCCGCCAGGAAGCTGGTGACCCTTGACGGGGCGGACCAGCGCAGTGACGATCTATTAGCGGCCTTTCATAAAGATCCGACTTCTCTTTCTGCAACAGATCGAATCGAGCTGGCTGCCTATTTGCAGGTCTATGGCTACGAGCAGGCACTTAAGTATGGGCCGGAGGCGGCGGCCGCCAGTGTTGAAATGCTGGTGAAAAATGGTCCGGCTCCCGTTAGTGACTATCACTACGCGGGCACGACGGATGCCAAGAATGCCTATGCTGATGCCTTACGTGCGCAACAGCCGGATCTCTGGAGTCAATTATCCTGGACCCGCGAACAGAGTACGAATGAGCTTGTATACAAGGATGCTCAAGGCTATCTGCGTATCAATAATGAGCAGCAAGGCCTTTCGAACATTGGTAGCCCCGCTCTCTATGCGATGCCTGGTGGGCTGGGTCTCGGGATTCGTGCCGCCGCCGCCGTCAGTGGTACGATGCAGGCAGGCTATGGTGCAAACCAGGTGGTCAATGGCGACATCTGGAATGGTATTGGGAATATTGTTGTTGGCGCCATGGGCGCTGCTAGCCTCGGGATTCCGGATGTTAGGCTGTCCTCGGGTGTCGGCGGCGAGGTAAGTGGAGCTGCAAAAGGGGCAGCAGATGTAGCGGAGGTTGGCGCCAACACAAAAGGTCCGACCGGTACACCTGCTTGGACTAGCTCTGAAGGTCCGTATAGTGGAAAGCTTTCTGGAGACTATCCTTCAGGAACGACGACTGTTAACGGGCAGGTTGTAGATGGCGTTGGTGACTTTAGCGGCGAGCTAGGTGCAAAAGGTGCAGCAGGAACAATAGACCAAGCTGCAACGGGGATTGAGTGGGGCAAGGGTATTCAAGGACAGGGCATGCCTTGGGAGGATTATCTAGCTTCTCAGCTGCCAGCAAGCTCGCGGCTACCGCCTAACTTCAAAACGTTCGATTTTTATGACCCGTCAACGGGTACAGCAATGAGTGCAAAAACGCTAGACACGACCACTGCGGCCAAGTTGGCAAATCCGTCTCAGGTTTACAACTCATTGAAAGGAAATATAGATGCGGCTGCTAAATTTGAAACGTATACCCTTGGTAATGTCCCTCTAGATAGCAGCATGATTGCCGCTCGTGAGCTGCGTGTTGCCGTTCCTTCGGGAACAACCTCAGCGCAATGGGCTCAAATAAATCGTGCAGTAGAGTACGGTCAATCTCAAGGTGTGAAAGTGATCATAAGTGCGGTGAAATAAATGAATAATTTGAATAATAAATCTTGGGCTTACGTTAAGTTTAATGACGATTTTATTTTTATTGAGACCTACTCCGGCTACTTCAATTGTCTCCCCGATCCTGAAGGAAAGAGGTTTTTCCTGTCGCACTCATCTGCTGATAGCGAGCTAGGAGGGAGTGTTTTGGACTCCTTGGCTGTTAGTCGGATGATTGACCCGAAGGAGGATCTGGGTTTTTTTGATTTAAGAGGTCGCGTTGCTATTCAATATAATGAGTGGATAGCTGATGTGATGATAAGATTTGGCTACAAAACTAAGCGTGCACTATTCAAGGACATGAAAAGCTGCTCAATGGATGCAGTTGATGGGCTTATAACAATACGCCCGAGTCATCATGAGAAGCTGGAAGCTTGGAGTGGAAAGGGGATAACTGAAAAAGACTATGTCGTTATTTCTTCTAGCAGCTCCCTCGATGACATTGGCGCGGCGCTTCGTTTAGCCTTTAGTCGTTGTACGTAAACGTAGTTCCAGCTTGATCTAACACCGGCCTCGTGCCGGTGTTGTTTTATCTGCTTACTGCAAAACCTCCGTAAGCGCCCCATAAACCCCACCTACCGCAAAAGTAGGGG
>NZ_JALLIZ010000038.1:0-7727 GCF_023242345.1 Pseudomonas sp. MWU12-2037
TAGAGGGGGATGGCTTTTTCATGAAAGCATTCCTGCGTAGCATGTTTCGCCGAAGAGGCGGCGAGACCTACAACCCAGAAGTTATTAACCGGCAGATGAGATACGGCGTCTACTGTCAGAAATGACAGGTCGGGATAGGTTATCCGACAGGTGGAAGATGTCGTCAGCGCCATGGTGCGGACTTCGTCGCGTCTTTACGCAGGATGAATGTACTGAACGCAAGAAAGCTGATCAGTACATCATCGACCATACACAATGCCTTCTTCTTGAATATCCTTGAGCAAGCCTGCTCGGGCAGTATCGAGGGCGGTTTTTTCGCTGAGAATAAAACACTCGAAGAGCCCCGCCTGTACGTCTTTGGCCCACAGCCGCCGACCTCGGGTCACGATCTGGTACTGCATCACGGTCGTTGCCGCGCGCAAATCAATCAGGTCCACCGGAGCCCCAGCTATATCCGCCAAGTCCCCTGAAAGTTGCCATAACAACACAGGGTCAAGCTGACCGGACAAGAGCACAGCCATATCGACATCACTGTCAGGTCCGGCGGTGCCCTGTGCATGGCTACCGAACAGGTAGACCGCCAGTAAATCAGGCAAATGGTTTTGCAGATGAGTCAACAACGCTTGAATGTTCATGCTGCCTATCCTAGCCGCTCGTCCTGATATCGGGTCAAAAATTTAGGTGTTCGGTCCCTCGATGGTGATGCGCGATGGCTGCGACCTGATGGATGTGCAGGGGGGGCGGTTGCGGGTCTGACTGCTTAAACCGTGTAGCTAAGCAAAACGGCAGGCACGGCATCCAAATTGACAAAACTAATGAAAAGGGGAGCAGGGCTCCCCTTGGCGTCGCGGACCTTGGCGAGATTACCTCAAGGCCTCAAGGTAAAATTATCGTAGACCGACCCACCGCGTATATCGACTAAATCAATGCGTTTGAACGGCCTTGTGGCTGTGTACTCAAACCAGCCTTTTTGTCCACTAGGAACGGGACCGGTGATATCTGGGAACCGAATGGAAATGATCATCTCATTCTGCTCATCGTACAGTCTGACGTAACACGGAAAATTGTAAATCCATTGGCCGAACCGGAGGTACGTCGCAGCCCTGGCCAAGTCGATTTTGACGGATGCGTCGCTGCTGATGTAGAGCGCGTGATTTATGATCTCGGGTTCGAACACCGTGGTCTCTTTTACAATTTTCACAGGAAGTGTTGGCCCAAGGTCTTTCAACGTTGTAATCGTGGCGGCACCTCCGGCTACCACTATTGATGTACCCACCGGGATAGGTGTTGGTGAAACGTCCTCGAAGTCGATCACCCATTCTTCAACAACCGTAAAGGTGCGAGCGTCCGATACTGGATTGTTGCCATAGAGCCCTTTGGCGGTGAAGCTGTGGAAGCCTGGGGCCAACCCGTTCTGGTGCAGGCTCCAGTTGCCATCGCGGTTGGCGTCGGCGGTGTCTTTGAAAGTGTTCTCGTCGAAGATCTCGACGGTCTGGTTTTGCAAGGCCGTGCCGAACAGGGTGACGTTGACCTGGTCGGTTACCCCACCGTCAGCCACTTCCGCGCCCGTGGCGGTTCCCACATTCGTGATGCGCGGGGGGACGACATCGGTGATGACGTTGAAGGTTTTGACCGCCGAATCAGGTACGTTAGTGCCGTACAGCGCTCTGGCCTTGATGTTGTAGGCCTTGGTGGTCAGTCCCGTGAGGGGCGCGGTCCAGCCGGTGGCGTTGGGAGAAATGGTGATCGGATCGCCTATGGCGTCGTTTCCGTCCATCAGCTGGATCTGCTGACCGAGGCTGCCCGTGCCGATGACGGTGACGCTGGTCTCGGTAGTGGTCCCGCCGACAACAGAGCCTTTGGAGTCGACGATATTGACAATGGTCGGGGTGAGCGTGGCAGTGACCTTGAAGGCTTTTACCGCCGAATCCGGCAGGTTACTGCCGTACAGCGGCCTGGCCTTGATGCTGTAGTCCTTGGCGGTCAGTCCGGTGAGAGGGGTGCTCCAGGTTGTCCCCGGGGCGGAAATGTCGACAGGGTTGCCGATGTTGCTCGTATCGTCCATCAACTGGATCTGTCGACCGCTGCTGCCGGTGCCGGTGACGGTGACGCTGGTTTCGACGGTGATCTTGCCGACCACAGTGCCCTTGGAGTCGGTGATATCGGTCAGGGTCGGTGCCACCAGCGCAACAGCCTTGAGGGTATAGGTGCGCAGTGGAAAATCGACCGCGTTGGCCTGGGTCGAGCTCTGATCGAAGGTCACTTGCAGCACCACGTTCAATGCCGAGCCGTCGCGCAATTTCTCCAGTTCGCTGCGCAACAGCGGTGTGGACAACCCGGCCGTCACTTCCGAGGGAACGACCTCGTAAGCCGTGTAGAGGGTGATGGTATAGCGCGAGTTGTCAATCGCCGTCCCCTCGACGCGCAGCCAGACGCGCTGACCGGCGGCGATCAGCGGCCACGGTGCCACGGTGACCCGCGTATCGCCGACAAAGGTCGACAGATCCAGTTCACTGCCAATGCCGCCTTGCGCGGCCTGGGGAATCAGCGGCATGGGCAGACTGATGTCGGGTATCGTCTGCACATTCAGCGTCAATGCACGGGACGGCTCGGATTCGCTGCCGCTGCGTGGGGTCACGGTGTAGGTGACCGTCACCGACCGGCCCAGGTTGTAGGCGGTGAGCGAAATCGGAAGGGGGATTTCGCGCTCAGGTAGCAGTATTTGCAGCGGGGTGGTGTGCGAACCGTCACCGGGTGCGCCAGCCCAGGTGACGCGAACCTGATCGCCGGGTTGGACGTTGTAATTCGGAATTTCCACGGTCAGGGCATCCTGGGCCGACACCGGATTGAGTTGCTGGCTTGGCGCATTGCCGGTGGCCTGTTTGACGCTGGGGGCGGGCAGGTCCAGGGCCACGCGAATGGTATAGGTGCGCGGCGGGAAGGGAGTGGCGTGGCTTTCGTCGGTGCTCTGGTCAAAGGAGGCCTTGAACTCCACCGTCAATGTACTGCCGTCGCGTAGCGATTGCAGGTCGGTGTAGGGAATGGGGACTTCACCGTATCCTTGCTGATACCACGCCGCGCTCACCCAATTATTCGCTCCGAGCCATTGCTTCTCGTAACGTGAGCCATTGTCTTTGGTGCCTTCCAGGCGCAACCAGATGCGTTGGCCTTGTGCAATAAGCGGCCAACTGTCGATACGTACGGTGGCGTCACTGGTCAAGTTGCTCACATCCAGTTCAGGCCCTTCGCCGTTATTGGCGGCCTCCAGGATACGTGGCTGGCTCGGCTCCAGTTCATTGGCGGGGATGTCCAGTACCGCCAGATCGAGTGGGGCAGACGGCGGCGATTCGGTTCCGCCGCTAGGGGTCACGGTGTAGGTGACCGTCACCGACCGATCCAGGTTGTAGGCGGTGAGCGAAATCGGAAGGGGGATCTCTCGGCTGCCCGGCAGCGCTTGCAACGGGGTGGTGTGCGAACCGTTGCCGGGTGTGCCAGCCCAGGTTACGCGGACCTGATCGCCGGGTTGGATGCCGTAATTCGGAATTTCCACGGTCAGGTCATCCTTGGCCGCCACCGGATTGAGTTGCTGGTTGGGCGAAACTCCGGTGGCCTGCTTGACGCTGGGAGCGGCCAGGTCCATGGGCGTGCCGATATACATCGGCAGGATCTCCGAGGGACTGATCCTTCCCGTCACACGGGTCACCCAATAGGAGGCCTTCACGGTGCCCCCTTCGTTGTTCTTGATCAGGTCGAAATGGATGGAGAAGGGGATATCCTCATTTTCGTTGATTTCAGTGACGAGGGTCGAGTCGATTTTTATCCCGGTTCGCGAGCCGTTCCAGACATAGTGCACCTCATCACCGCGAATCTGATCGGTATATTGCCGAACAATCAGCCGAGTACCGACGGGCACATCCGCAGGGTCGAGAACGCCGTCCTGCTCGCCTTCGACATCAGGTGGAGGTAGCTCGGCGACGGGCTCGCCGATGTTCAGCAGGTCGGCATGCAGGGACTGGCGACTGACGACTTCGCGAGCCTCCGTATCGCGCAGCAGCAGATAGAAGAGCTCCAATGTGCCGCCATCGATGGCGCGTAAATGCTCCCCGTCGACCGAGATGTGGAGCGACTCTTTGTCCCTCTCTTCGCCATCGCTGATAGGGCGAAGAGGAAGGGTTGGCAAGTAAATCTGGGGGCCGCGAGTGCCGAGCCACTTCAGGTCGATGACTTGCCCTTTGGTCATGCTTTCATCCCAGGGAATCTCGATCAAGGTATAGGGCAACGCAGGATCAAGGGTGCCGGCAATAGCGTCCTCGGCGATGGGCGCGGCCAGTTGTCTGGCTTCGCCGATGACCTCGATGAACTGGCTTTTGGAGCGCAGGTCGGCGGAGCCGTCCGCCTTGACCAAACGGTAGGAGAGCGCCGCCCGGGTGTTGACCAGTAGACGGACATCGATGCTGGGCATGGGAATATCGACGATGCTGGGCACACTGGTAACGGTTTTAAGCTCATACACACGGTCTACCGTTTCGCCCTCTAGCGAGATGCCTCGCAGGCGTATCTCGATCTCGTCGCCCGGGGCGAAGTCGGTGCGGCCGGGGACGAGGTTCATCGCCATGACGCGAGCGGTCACCGTGTCGGGGTTGGGCAAGGTGTCCATGTTCAGGACGTTGTTGAAGGCTTCCTCGATAATCGGCGCGGTGAGCCGTGGGCTGCCGGTGTCAACGTCGATACGAATCGTGGTGCTCCAGTCCTCGGAGCGGTTATTGACCACATCCAGGACATCGAAAGCTACGGGAATGCCGTCGGCCTCGGAGTCGCCTTCCTCGTCGATCACCGCCTTGTCGACGATGATGACAATCACGTGGTTGTCGGGATCCTTGGCTTCCTCGTCTGTCACGATGTGCTCGACTTTCTCGCTCCCCCAGTACAGGCGAATGCGGTCGCCTTCTTCGATATTGGGATAGGCCGGCATCCCGGCAACGGGGGATTTGATTTCGATCGGAACGAAGGGGGTATCGGCATCGACGCCCTCCAGGAGGATATCTTCGGGAATCACCATATGCAGTTCGGAATGGCCGGGAGTACCGGGGTCCATGTCGCGTCCGCCGGGGCGTGTCAGCTTGATGTAGACGTTGGTGCGGGGCGAAGGATCGGGATCGGTACCGGGCAGCGTGACCGTATAGTCCAGGATGAAATAACCGGTGGTCAGGCGATCAGACTCAATGAACAGCGGTACGGGCTTGCCGATTTGGCTGTTATCACCGATGAAGCCGGAGGTCATCACTTGGTTATTGAGCCTGACATTGACGCTGTCGCCGATATCCATGTCGTCCCCCCACGGCGGGACCTCTACCAACAAGCCCTCGGGGAAGGTGGTGACGGCCCCGATATTGATGCCCCAGCTGTCAGCAGGCATGGGTGGGTTAGGGCGCTGTTTAGAGGAGATCGTGATTTCAGCGAGCGCTAGAGTACCGGCTGAGCGGGTCATGGCGTAACTCCAGTCAAGGTTGACGGTGGAGTTAATTGGGCGCCGCAAACGGGAGGCTGGCTACTGTCAGAAATGACAGGTCGGGCAGGTTATCCGACCAATGGCGCCTGTCCAGCCCGTTGACCTGTCATTTCTGACAGTAGCCAAGACCAGGTCCAAGGGATCAAATAACCCCATCAACCCAAGCCCTGGTGCTCGCCACCTTCAGGTCAAGTCGTCGATTCGAAGCGCGCATGCGAGGCCTCCGCCCTCAGTCCAGCTGCCAGCCTGGCAAGGATACAACCATGAACGCTTTGAACGCTTTCAGCCGCTTGCTGTTCCCGCCCCTCGATCTTGAGAACCGCCCCCTGACGTTGCTTCCGCTGTTTTTGTCGGGCATGGTCGATCCGGTCGTAGGGCATGACGGTGGGGTCAATCAGAGGATGCTGGACAAGGATGAAAATCCCCTGGGCCTGCTGTGTGTGATCGATCCCTACGGCACTCCCGGCGATCCCGACGATGACATGAAGGAAGGCGACAAGCTCGAAGTGTATTGGGACACCACCGCGATCGGGAATGCCACGGTTCAACTGGGGAATATCAATAAGCGTGTGAACCTCTTTGTGTCGACCGATCCGATCGTTCCCGAATGGGGCGAGCTGTTCTATGAATTGACCCGGGTCGATTCGACGACCCCCGAGAAATCAATCGGGTTGAGCATAAGGGTCAAGATCGACCGGCCGGGCGGGCCCGATCGGAATCCGAGCGACCCCGATGGCCACTCGGGGCTGCAAAAGCCCGGCTTACCGCCGGATCTGGGCACCGTCGATGCCGACTGGGCCGCCAGGGGCGTGCCGCTGGTGATCGAGCATTATCCGAATCGGAGCGCCCGTGACACGATCCAACTGAAGTGGGGCAGTGTCTTTGTCCGTCGACAAATCACCGAGGATGAAGCCCTTGGCACCGCGCCCGTTACCTTGCGGATCGAGCAGGACACCATTCTCGCCGCGGGTGACAGCAATGACTTGCTGGTGCACTACGAAGTGTTCGACGAAGTCTGGAATTTCTCCAGCCGCTACTCTAAAAAAACCACGGTGGTGGTCGAGGCCGGCGCCTCGTTCCTGGATCCGCCGATCATCCAGGACGCTGACAATGGCGTGATCGACCTGGAACTGTTGGGCAAGGAGGATGCGACCCTCTTTGTCTTCGTTTCAGGGCCCGTTTTTGCCTTGAATGACACCCTGACCCTGACCTGGACCGGCACGCCTTCCATTGGTAGCCCGCTGATCAATAGTCAGAGCAAGGTGATCAGCAGCGTACCGGGGATTGTCGAGTTCAAGATTCCCAATGCCGAGATCCGCGCCATCGCCGGGGGCTCCGGCGATGCCTGGTACAAGCTGGAGAAGATCAACGGTGACCTGCCCCAGTCGTCCAAACATGCCTTTGCCACCGTAGCGGGCGACCCGATCCTGCTGCCCGCGCCAACGATCAAGGAGTTGATTGGCGATACCCTGGAACCCGACCAGCCCTGGGCCATCGTGCAGATTCCGGCGTACCCGGGGATGGACTATGGCGACTGGATCGATATGGTCTGGCTGGGCATCGACGCCAACAACAACCCTTATATCCATGAGGACGTACATCCGGTAACGGAGAGTGAAATCGGGACGGTCATCGATATGCCGGTCTCGGCTGAACACATCACGGCGCTGAACAACGGCAGCCTCGATCTGTTCTACCGGGTCTCCCGGGACGATGTGATGCTGTACGGCGTGAAGGAGTCCGACCACCTGGCGGTCAAGGTGCGGGCGATACAGGCCGACTTGCCGAAACCCAGGGTTATCGAAGCGCCGGACGATGTGCTGGATTATGAGGCGGTCACCGGCGCGGTGACCTTGTACGTGGACTATCCGGGCACGGCCGCGGGGGATGTGCTGAGGTACTACTGGATCGGCAATCCCGTCGACGGCACGGCCAGCGATTGGGTGCCGATCACCGTCCCGAGCGCCGGCCAGCCGGTGGAGTTCAGGATCAAACGGCAACTGGTCGACGCCAATATCAACCGCATCGTCAAGATTCGCTACACGCTCAAGCGCAAAGCCACCGGGCAGTACAGTTACTCCGAGTTGCTGGAGTTGTTGATTGGCAAACTCCCCCTCGCCTGAACGACTACGAATGACATCAGGGCTGTAGGTCTCGCCGCCTCTTCGGCGAAACATGCTACGCAGGAATGCTTTCATGAAAAAGCCATCCCCCTCTG
>NZ_JALLIZ010000039.1:0-6230 GCF_023242345.1 Pseudomonas sp. MWU12-2037
CTGCTGGCTGAACTGGCGCAGCTTGGCACTCAGTGCAACGGGGAGTTCCAGCGGCAAGGTCGCACCGATATAACTCTGCACGTGTGGCCGTGGATGATCGCTCGGCAGTTCCAGCAGGCCGGGCGCACCGCTGAGGTGTTCGCTCCAGAAACGGGTCTGGGCCTGCAGGCGTTCGCCTTGCAGATGCTGTTGTTGCCAGTTGGCATAGTCGGCGTATTGCAGGGCCAGCGGTGGCAGCGGATCGTCGAGACCCTGGCTGAAGGCGCTATACAGGCGGTTGAACTCGCCGATCAGCACCGCCACGGACCAGCCATCGGAGACGATATGGTGCTGGGTGACCAGCAGGATATGCTCGTCTTCGGCCAGTTGCAGCAGGCGTCCGCGGACCAGCGGACCCTGGCTCAGGTCGAAGGCAGCGTGGACTTCGGCCTGGCCCAGTTGTTCGACCGCCAGTTCACGGGCTTCGCCTGCCAGGGCGCAGAGGTCGTGCTCGGCCAGGGTAAAGCCGATGTCTTCAGCGGCGAAGCGCTGACTGACTTTGCCGTCCTGCCGTTCGAAGGTCGTGCGCAGGCTTTCATGCCGGGCGACGATGCGGTCCAGGGCACGTTGCAAGGCGGTGCGGTCGAGCTGGCCACGCAGGCGCAGGGCGGCCGGCATGTGGTAGGCGACGCTGGCGGCATGGTCCAGCTGGTCGAGGAACCACAGGCGTTGCTGGGCCAGGGACAGTGGCAGGTCCTGGTTGCGGGATACCGCTTCAATCGGCTGGACCCGCGACTGGGCCGCCTGGTCCACGCACTCGGCCAGGGCTTGCAGGGAACTCAGGCCGAACAGGCTGCGCAGATCGATCTCGGCCCTGAGGTCCTGGTGCAGGCGGGCTTGCAGTTGCACGGTGAGCAGCGAGTGGCCGCCGAGTTCGAGGAAGCCGTCGTGACGGCCGACCTGATCCAGGCCGAGCAGGCTTTTCCAGATCCCGGCGATGGCGACTTCAGTGTCGCCTTGCGGTGCCTCGTAGATCTTGCTGGCCAGGGATTCCAGGCCAGGAGCGGGCAGGGCGCGGCGGTCGAGCTTGCCGTTGGCGGTCAGCGGCAGGGCGTCCAGATGGACGAAGGCGCTCGGCACCATGTACTCGGGCAGGTGTTTGAGCAGCTCGCTGCGCAGCTGTTCGGCGGACGCCGGCTTGCCGCACAGGTAGGCCACCAGGCGCTGGTCTTCTCGGGCGATGACCACGGCCTCGGTGACGCCGGCACAGTTCAGCAGCACATTTTCGATTTCACCCAGTTCGATACGGAAACCGCGGATCTTCACCTGGAAGTCGTTACGGCCCAGGTACTCCAGGGTGCCGTCGGCCAGCCAGCGGCCAAGGTCACCAGTTTTGTAGAGGCGGGCATGCGGGGCGTCGGAGAAACGGTCGGCGATAAAACGTTCCGCGCTCAGTTCGTCGCGATTGAGGTAACCACGGGCCACACCGGCACCGCCGATATGGATTTCCCCGGCCACGCCCAGCGGTGCGGGTTCGCCACGGGCATCGAGGACGTACACCTGGACATTGGCAATCGGCCGGCCGATGCTCGGTTTTTCACCGAGGTCACGGATCAGGTCGATGGTGGCGTCGACCGTGCATTCGGTCGGGCCGTACATGTTGTAGAAGCGGATGGTCGGGCAGTTGCGCAGCTTTTCCCAGGTGCTGGCGTTGATCGCTTCGCCACCCAGCAGCACGCTGATCGGCTGGTAGCTGCTGCGTTCCAGCAGGCCGGCGGAGAGCAGGGTATCGAGCTGCGACGGGGTCGAGTCGAAGGCATGCACCCGGTGCTGTTCAAGGAAGTCCAGCAGCTCGCCGCCACTGGCGCGGATCAGTTGCGGGATGATCACCAGCTTGTGGCCGGAGAACAGCTGCGAGATGCCCTTGATCGACATGTCGAAGAAGAAGCCGGCGTTAAGGGCAACGGTCGCTGGCGTCGGGCAATGCCGGTGGGTGGTGCGGGTCAGCACGTTCCAGAAGTTGAACACCGAACGGTGTTCGACCATCACGCCCTTGGACTGGCCGGTGGAACCGGAGGTGTAGATGACATAGGCCAGGTTTTCCGGCGTCAGGCCCGCGACCGTTGGGTTGGCATCGAAAGCCTCATCGTCAGTGGCACGTAGCGACTCGGCGGTATCGAGCAGCAACAGCGGCGTGTCGCCAGCCGGTAGCGTGAGCGCTGTCTGAGTCAACAGCGCCCGCGGCTGGCTGTCCTGCAGCATGAAGGCCATGCGGTCGGCCGGGTGGGCCGGGTCGATAGGCACATAGGCCGCACCGGCCTTGAGCACACCCAGCAGGCCGACAATCATGTCCAAGCTGCGTTCGGCGCAGATGGCCACGCGTTCGTCCGGCTGTACACCAAGGGCCAGCAGTTGCCGGGCCAGATGGTTGGCGCGGCGGTTGAGCTGGCGATAGCTCAGTTGCCGGTCTTCGCAGACCAGGGCCACGGCCTCGGGGTTAGCGCGGACCTGGGT
The DNA here is from genome assembly GCF_023242345.1 of Pseudomonas sp. MWU12-2037. Taxonomy (NCBI): domain Bacteria; kingdom Pseudomonadati; phylum Pseudomonadota; class Gammaproteobacteria; order Pseudomonadales; family Pseudomonadaceae; genus Pseudomonas; species Pseudomonas sp. MWU12-2037. The sequence goes on from NZ_JALLIZ010000039.1 coordinate 2,494, forward strand.
TTCGAACAGGGCATGGATCGGCTCTGCGGGGGCAAACGCGGTAGCGGTGTTGTTGAAGCTGTTGAGCAGCAGTTGCCGCTCGGCTTCGGGCACGACGTCCAGGCTGCTGGCCAGACGTGCCGGGTCTTGCTCAAGCGCCTCGACCAGCTCGGCAACGGCCTGGCCAAGATAGGCGGCGATACGGTGCGGGTCGATGCCTTCGATGGCCTGGGCGGTCAGGGAGAAATCGACACCCTCATCCGCAACCGCCACTTCAATCGGGTAGTTGGTGCGCGCTTCGTTGCTCAGGAAGCGCACGCCGTCCCAGGCCAGTACCTGATCCTGGTTGGCCAGGGAGCCGCCATCGCTCGAATGACGATAGTTGAACAGGCTGGTGAACAGCGGCAGGCCTGCGGCCACCCCGCTGCAACGTTGGGCCAGGGCCAGGGAGGCCTGTTCGTGGACCAGCATTTCACTGAGGTCGCGATAAGTCTCGTCCACCAGCGCGGCGACACCGAGCTGGGCCAGTTGCACCCGCACCGGCAGGGTGTTGATAAACACCCCGAGGGCGCGATCAGCCCCGGCCGAGCCTTGCAGACGCCCGGCGACCACGGTGCCGAACACCACATCGTCGCGGTCGGTGCAGCGTCCGAGCACCTGGGCCCAGGCAATATGGAACAACACCGCCGGCGTAACCCCGGCGGCCTGCGCACGGGCGCGGACCTTGTGGCTCAGGGCCGGATCGAGGCGCACGCTGGTTTCCGTTACCCGGGCACCGTCGCCCTGGACATCCAGCACGCCAAATGGCGCGGTCGGCTCATCGACAGTGGCCAGGCGGCGGCTGAAGTAGGCTTCGTGGACCTCGGCCGGCGTGGCGAGGATCTGTGCGACAAACTCGCGATAGGGTTGCGGGGCCGGCAGCTCGGTTGCCTGACCCAGCATCAGGGCGCGGATTTCCTCGAGCACGATCCCGAGGGACACGTGGTCGCTGATCATATGGTGGTCGAGCAGGGCCAGCAGCCAGCGCTCGGAGTGCGGATCGCGGGCGATGCAGGCACGCATCAGCGGTGCCTGTTGCAGGTCCAGGCGCAAGTGGCGTGGATCGCTCAGGCGTTCCAGCTGGCGGCGCGGGTCTTCGTCCGGTGTCAGGGTGAGGGTCTGGATCGGCAGTTGGGCCCGGCGATGGACCACTTGCACCGCTTGGGGCTGGCCGACCCAGTGCACTGCGCTGCGCAGGATGTCATGGCGGTCGATCACTGTTTGCAAGGCTTCGATAAAGGTATCGAGGCGCTGGCGATCATCAAACTCGATCAGCGAGCGCACCAGGTAGGCGTCGCCCTCGTGGCCCAGCAAGTGATGGAAGAGGATGCCTTGCTGCAGTGGCGCCAGCGGGTAGATGTCCTGGATATTGGCGGCCCCCCCGGGAACGGCGGCGACGATCCGTTCCAACTGGGCGGCGCTCAGTGCCACTAGCGGCAACATCTCCGGGGTCAACTGGGTGCAATCGGCCGGGATACGGTTGGCCGGGGCCTGGAACAGGGCCTGGCCGTCGCGGCTGATGGCCTGGGCCATTTCCCGCACGCTGGGGGCGGTGAACACGGTGCGCACGCTGGCGTTGAGACCGTGCTGGCGCAGGCGGTCGATCAAGCTGACGGCCAACAGCGAGTGGCCGCCGAGCTCGAAGAAACGGTCATGACGGCCGACCTGCTCGATGCCCAGCAGGTCCTGCCAGACAGCCGCGACAATCTGTTCGATCTCGCCGCGCGGTGCCTCGTAGGCACGGCTGGCGAAGGCGTCCTGTCCCGGCGCGGGCAGGGACAGACGGTCCAGCTTGCCGTTGGGAGTCAAGGGCATGGCTTCCAGGTGCACATAGGCACTCGGCACCATGTAATCCGGCAGGGCTTCGAGCAAGGCGGCACGCAATTGTTCAACCGGTACCGGTTCACCGCACAGGTAGGCGATCAGGCGTTTGCTGTCGGACTGGCCGGGTTTGCTTTCCCGGGCCACCACCACGGCTTCGCGGACACCGGCGCAGGCGGCGAGCACGGCTTCGATCTCGCCCAGTTCGACACGGAAACCACGAATCTTCACCTGGTCGTCGTTACGGCCCAGGTATTCCAGGGTGCCATCGGCGCGCCAGCGACCAAGGTCGCCGGTCTTGTACAGGCGGGCGTCGGGGTCGGTGGTGAACGGGTCGGCGATAAAGCGCTCGGCACTCAGTTCGGCACGGTTGAGATAGCCTCGGGCCACGCCCACGCCACCGATATGCAGTTCCCCGGCCACACCCAGCGGCGCCAGCTGGCCGGCGGCATCCAGTACATGCAATTGGGTATTGCGCACCGGCTTGCCGATGGAGCGGAAATCCTCGTTGTCACGCTCCATCAGGCGGATCGAGGCGTTGACCGTGGCTTCGGTCGGACCATAGGCGTTGAACAGTGCCGGGCGATGGCCCTCACGTTCGAACCACTGGGCCACGGCCTGCTTGCCCACGGCTTCGCCGCCGATCATGAATTGGCGCAGGGAGGTCGGCAGCGCCACATCGGCGTCGCGGCTGACCTGTTGCCAGAACACCGTCGGCAGGTTGGCCACGGTGATCGCGTACTGCTCGCACAGGGCGGCAAAGGCCGCGGTGCCGGCGATCCAGGCATCGCTGCGCAGCACCAGGGTGGCGCCGGACAGCAGCGCGCCGAAGATCTCTTCCACCGACATGTCGAAGGTCATGGTGGCGAATTGCAGGACGCGGTCCTGCGGATTGAGGCCGTAGCGCTCTTGCAGGGCACCGATCTGGTTGCACACCGAACGGTGTTCGAGCATGACCCCTTTCGGCTTGCCGGTGGAACCGGAGGTGTACATCACATAGGCCAGGTGCCGTGAGGTCAGGCCGCTGATCCGCGGGTTGGCGTCGTTGCCCGGGGTGTCTTCCAGCCGCAGATGGGGGATCGACAGCGGCGGCAGCTGTTCGGCCAGATTGCCCTGGCTCAACAGTACCCGTGGAGAACTGTCGTCGAGCATGTGTTGCAGGCGGTCCTGCGGGTAGTTCGGGTCGAGCGGCACGTAGGCGCCGCCGGCCTTGAGGATGGCGAGGATACCGACGATCATTTCCGGGCTGCGTTCCACCAGCAGGGCCACGCGCTCATCCGGGTTCAGGCCGGCGGCGATCAGGCGATGGGCGATACGGTTGGCCCGGGCGTTGAGTTCGGCATAGCTGAGGGCGATACCTTCGGCCTGAACGGCAATCGCCTCGGGACGTGCCTTGACCTGCTGTTCGAAAACTTCCTGCAACAGCAGGCCTTCAGGGAACGGCACCAGGGCCGGATTGAAATTGCCGAGCAGTTCGCGGCGCTGTTGGTGATCCAGCAATGGCAGGCTTGCCAGCGGTTGCGAGGCATCCTCGAGCAGGGCGTCAAGCAGGTGCAGCAGATGACGGCTCCAGCGGGCGATGGTGCTTTCGTCGAACAGATCGGTGGCGTATTCGAACTGGCCGTGAATGCTTTCACCGTCGTCGTTGAGCGACAGGCTCAGGTCGAACTGGGTGGTGCCGGTGACCTGGGGCAGTGAGGTCAGTTCCAGGCCGGGCAGGGCCAGGGCCTGGTCACGGGGGGTGTTGCCGAGCACCAGCATGGCCTGGAACAGCGGGCTATGGCCGAGGCTGCGCTCCGGTTGCAGAGCTTCGACCACCTGTTCGAACGGCAGGTCCTGATGGCTGTAGGCGTCGAGGGTGGTGGCCTTGATCTGCGCCAGCAACTGGTCGACGCGAT